>JAQXDJ010000109.1 GCA_029251425.1 Vicingaceae bacterium | reverse complement strand
CTTGGTGAAGGAATAAGTTGAGTTGTTTTAATTTCTGTAAAGTTTCCTAAAGGAATCAACTTTTGTAAAAAGTAGAAATCTTCTCCAGCTTTTCGCTTATTCATTCCATTTTGTTTTTGGTAAGCTTCACTCCTAACCGCCATGCTAGATCCTATGGTATGAAAAGCATAAGGTAAATTAGCAAAGGCTAATCCATTTTTATAATAGCGTAAATGCAATTCATATTGAGTAATGCCTTTATAAATAGATTCGGAAAAATCGGTTCCTGCAATTGGGTGCTCAAAATGAATGGAACAAGCGGGTGATTTAGGGTGCTGTTTAAAATGATTTTCAAGCTCCACTAAATAATTAGATTCACATTTTGCATCAGCATCAAAACAAGCTATAATTCCTTGATGATTATTCACAGACTCAAACCTACTTACGGATTCGTCCATTCCTATTTTACGAGCCAACCCAACTCCAGCATGTTTTTTAGGCAATTGGTTTTCTTCAATAAAATAAAACTGGAATTTATCTGCATGTTCTATAGCCCACTCTTTAGCTGCTGTTAAACTCTTCGTATTTTGTTTTAAGATAGTTGTTGAAGCCTTTTCTGAAGCGTTAATTACTACAATTACTTCTACCTCGCAAATAGGTTCTTTACAATTGTATAGACTTTGTAAAGATGTAGTTAAATCAGGTTCATTACAGCAAGGAATAACTACTACAATTCCTAAATTATTTTTAGGCTTTTGAGTAATTAGTTCTTCTCTTACTGAATATCTATTGAGGTAATAATTCACACTGCGAATTTAACAAAAACAAAAGCAGCATAAATAATTATGCTGTAGGCATTACCTACAAAAAATCCCGATTGATAAAACAAGAAAACCAATCGGGATTAAATCGAAAAACGATTTTAATTAATTACTAAAATTGTAAACCTATTTACATTTAACACATCAAAAATACTTTGCTTTTGGTTATTTGTTTGTCATAGAATTGACAAGGAATTAATTTAGGGAGAAAACTAAAGTTTTTCCTTTAAATACTGTCCAGTAAATGATTCTTTCTCTTTTATTAAATCTTCTGGAGTTCCTTCAAAAACAAGGCTTCCTCCATCTTTACCACCTCCAGGACCTAAATCTATCACCCAATCAGCACACTTCACAACATCTAAATTGTGTTCAATTACTATTACAGAATGTCCTTGTGCTATTAATGCTTCAAACGCTTTTAATAGTTTTTTAATATCATGAAAATGTAAGCCTGTTGTTGGTTCATCAAAAATAAATAACAAGTTGGGTGCAGTATCTTTCTTCGTTAAAAAAGAAGCCAATTTAACACGTTGTGCTTCTCCTCCAGACAATGTACTTGATGATTGCCCCATGTGTACATAGCCTAATCCTACCTCTTGTAATGGTAATAATTTATCTATTATTCTTTTTTCAATTCTACCATCTGTGGATTTAAAAAATTCAATAGCCTCATCAATGGTCATTGCCAATAATTCTGCAATGTTGGCTCCGTTACTTTTAATTTCTAATACTTCATCTTTAAAACGCGCTCCTTTACACTCTTCACAGGTTAAATGAATATCGGCCATAAATTGCATTTCAACCGTTATTTCTCCTTCGCCTTTACAAGTTTCACATCTTCCTCCATCTGTATTAAAAGAAAAATGCCCAGGCTTATACCCTCTTGCTTTAGCTAAACTTTGCGAAGCATATAAACTCCTTATTTCATCATAAGCTTTTACATAGGTAACAGGGTTTGATCTTGATGATTTTCCGATAGGGTTTTGATTGATAAACTCTACCCCCTTAATACTGTCAATATCCCCTCCTATTTTATCAATAACTCCCGATTGTTCAGCATAGCCATCAAACATCTTTTTTAAAGATGGTAATAAACAGTTTTTAACCAATGAAGATTTACCTGAACCACTTACTCCTGTTATAACAGTTAGGGTATGTAATGGAAACGCTACATCAACTCCTTTTAAATTATTTTCTCTAGCTCCTTCAATAAAAATTCGTTTTTTCCACTTTCTTCTTTTACTAGGAACTTCTATTTTTTCAATCTGATTAAAATACTTTGCCGTTAAACTTGTATTATTAGCCAGTAACTCTTTATAGTTTCCTTGAAAAACAATTTCTCCTCCTAAATTCCCTGCTTCTGGTCCTAAATCTATAATCTCATCAGCAGCTTTAATTATGTCATCATCATGTTCAACAACAATTACTGAATTACCCAATTGTTGCAATTCTTTTAACACTTTAATTAAACGCTCTGTATCTTTAGAATGTAAACCAATGCTCGGTTCATCTAAAATATACATCGATCCAACCAAACTACTTCCTAATGAGGTTGCTAAATTTATTCGCTGCGATTCTCCTCCAGACAATGTTGATGATAGCCTGTTTAAAGTTAAATAACCTAATCCAACATTATTTAAATATTGAATTCTATTTTTAATCTCTATTAATAATCTATTTGCAATTTTATTTTGATGTTGATCTAATTTTAGATCTTCGAAAAACTGCCCCAACTCATTAACTGGAGAAAGCACAATATCAGTAATTGATTTCCCATCAACCTTTACATAATTCGCATCTTTTCTTAATCTCGTCCCTCTACAATCTCCACATAAGGTTTTCCCTCTGTAACGAGATAACATTACTCTATACTGAATTTTATAACTCTTAGCTTCAAGCTTTTTAAAGAATTTATTTAACCCTTTAAAGTGTTTATTACCAGTCCAAACTATACGTTGTTGTTCTTCTGTTAGCTCGTAAAAAGGTTTATGAATAGGGAAATCGAAAGCCATTGAATTCATTACCAATTCATCTTTCCAAACTTTCATTTTCTCTCCTTTCCAACAAACAATTGCATTATCGTAAACAGAAAGGTTTTTATTTGGAATAACCAAATTTTCATCAATACCTATAACGCTCCCATAACCTTCGCAAGTTTTACAGGCCCCTACAGGATTATTAAAACTAAAAAAATGTGCATTTGGCTCATGAAATTCTATTCCATCAGCTTCAAAACGATTATTGTATGAAATCTCTTTACTTTCTTCCTCTTCTATTATAATTACTTTACATGCTCCTTTTCCTTCAAAAAAAGCAGTTTCAACACTGTCGTACATTCTGCTAATGTTATCAGCATCATCACTCAACACAAAACGGTCTATTAATAAATCTAACGATTTACCTTTAAATGCTTTAACATCAACTTTCTCTAATCGAACAACTTTGTTATCTAACCAAACTCTAGAGAAACCTTGTTTTACCAATAAGTCAATTTGACTAGCAATTTCTCCTTTTCCAATTTTAATTTCTGCAAGTAATATAACTTTAGTTCCGTTCTCAAATTTATTTACTTGCTCAACAATACTATCTGGTCTATCTCGTTTAACTGCTTTTCCTGAAATTGGCGAATATGTAATTCCAACTCTAGCAAATAAGAGTTTAAAATAATCATATATTTCTGTAGAAGTTCCAACAGTAGAACGCTTATTAACTGTATTTACTTTTTGTTCAATAGCAATTGCTGGAGCAATTCCATAAATATGATCAACATCTGGTTTTTCTATCTTTCCTAAAAACTGTCTGGCATAAGATGATAAACTTTCTACATACCTTCTCTGTCCCTCTGCAAATAGTGTATCAAAAGCTAATGAAGACTTTCCTGAACCTGACAAACCAGTAATTACAACAAATTTATTACGAGGAATAGCTACATCAACATTTTTTAAATTATGAACCTTAGCACCTTTTATTACGATGTGTGTTTTAGGATTTATTGCTTTAGAAACCGTTTTAGGCATAGTATTTGCTAAGTGTTAAAGTATGTTAACGCTCTCAAAAGTACTCTCTTTTTTAGTAGTTTTGAAGTAACAAAAAAAATATTTTGTCGTAAAGGCAACATATTAAAGAAAACATCGTTAGTATGTTTGTAAAAGCAAATAATAAATAAAAAAACGCCTATAAGTAATATCTACTCTTTTTAAATAATATAAGTCACAAAGACTACAATTATTGTATAATAAATAACGAGGAGGGATATTATGAAGCTTTCAAAACTTTCAGAGAAGGAATTAGTTCAAGCCTACATAAAAGGTAATGAGCAAGCTATTGAACAATTAATTGTTCGTCATAAAAGTAGAGTTTACACTTACATTATTTGTAAGGTAAGAAACGAAGCTTTAGCTGAGGATGTATTTCAAGATACTTTTATAAAAGT
>JAQXDJ010000138.1 GCA_029251425.1 Vicingaceae bacterium | reverse complement strand
AATTATTTATAAAGATTTACCTGTAAATGATCCAATGCAAAGACAGCCAGATATTACTAAGGCTAAAGCATTATTAAACTGGGAACCAAAAGTGAATAGAGCAGAAGGTTTAAAAATTACTTATGATTATTTTAAAAGTTTAAACCAAGAAGAATTAAATAAGGTTGAGCATAAGAGTTTTGATGAATATGTAAAATGAAAATGATTAGAAAAGTCATATTTGTAATTTTTGGAGCATTAACGCTAATGAGTTCAAAATGCTCGCAAACAAAAGCAATTGTTCAAGAATCTCCTCAATTTGAGATTATTAACGCATATATCCAAAAACAAGTGCCCGGACAGCAAAATCAAAAATCTTACATGGAATTTGGATTTGAAGTGAAAGGATTGAAAGGACAGGTTGTATTGGATAGTGTATTTTGTGAAGTAGGAAAACCTATTAAGATTAATGCAGATGGTAGAAGTAGAATTAGCCTATTGGTAGAAGATGAGTTAATAGATAAATTAAAGTATAATAAGGCTGTATTTCATTACACTCAAAAAGGTAATAAATATCAGTTTGTTTTAAGTAATATTAAAAAGAAAGAACCTGTTTTCCTTCCATAAAAATTAACATAGATGAATAAAATATTACTGTTATTTTCCATTGTTTTTGTGAGTTTGAATATTTCAGCTCAGAAAACATATAAACATTTAATGAATGATAATTCAGTTAATTTTTATGATGTATGTAAAGAAGCTGAAAAATATTTTGAGACTCATGAGAAAGGAAAAGGTTCTGGTTGGAAAGGTTATCAAAGATGGAAAAATGCGAATGAATATAAATATTATCCGGATGGAATAAGAGACAATATTGACCCTTATTTTGTAGAGAAGGCTTTTAAAGCATTTAAAAATAAAGCGTCTTCGAACGATAAAAACCTTTTTGGGAATGGATGGAACGAATTAGGTCCTTATAGAATTGATAGCGTTACAGGGCAGTATTCTGTTGGTTTAGGTAGGGTGGAAGATCACTATGTTGGCCCAACAAACCCTAACAAAATGTATCTTGGTTCTCGTAGTGGTGGATTTTGGAAGACAGTGGATGGAGGTTTAACATGGCAAGGAGGTTCAACGGATTTTTTAGCTGCATCAGGTGTTAACACAATTACAGTATCTCCTACAAATTCTGATTCAATTTTAATAAATGTAAGAAATTCTAGAAATGGAAATTCACATGGGTTATACCGTTCTATTGATGGGGGAAACACATGGAATATTTCAAATTTTAATCCAGTAAATATTGGGTTTGGAGGTTTGGGGTCTTCATTCAAAATTTATGAAGTTCGTTATCACCCTAGAGTTCCTAATTTAATATTTATAGGAACTAGTAAAGGAGTTTATAGATCTGACGATAATTTGTCAACTTGGACTTTACTTCTAAATGGCGGAGATATTGAAGAGATTCAATTTCACCCAACAGATAATAATATTATATATGTTTATGATAGCTATTATTGGGGCGCAAATCATGATTACGTGATGCGTTCAGTGGATCAAGGATTAAGTTACAATCAATCATCGCAAATTGTAGCAAATGGAGGAAATAGAAGTGTTCACTTATCAGTAAGTAATGATTGTAGTAATTGTTTATATTTTGCTTCAGATAATGGAGTATGGAAGTCTTCAGATAATGGATTAAATTTCACCTTCTTATCAAATCCAAATCAAGGTTGCGGAGGTTTTGCAGTAAATGATATGGATACGACAAAAATGATTTATGGCTATGTAGATATTGAAGCAAGTACGAATGGAGGCCAAAATTTTAACCAAGTAACAAGTTGGAGTTTAGGAAATACGAATGGATCAGGAGCAGGACATCAGACAAGTTTTAATACAAGTACTGATTATGTTCATGCAGATTTACATCCTGCAAAATGTGTAAACGGTGTATTTTATGTGGGTACAGATGGGTTGTTTTGTAAAAGTTCAGATAGTGGTGTTACATGGGAGAATTTAAGTCAAGGCATTGCAATTCGAGAAAATTATAAGTTAGGGGTTAGTCAATCAAATCATTTTAGAAGTATTAGTGGATCACAAGATAATGGTACGAGTATAAAACATAAAGATACTTGGATAGAATTTTATGGAGCTGATGGTATGGAAGGACTTATTCATCCTTTAAATGATGATTGGATGATTGGAAGTTTACAATATGGAGGAAGAAGAAGAACTAAGGACGGAGGAATTACACAGAGCGGAGTATCTCCATCTGGTCAGTCTGGTTCAGGAAATGGAGGTTGGGAAGCTCCAATAGCTTATGATCCAAATAATCAAATGAGGTTATATAATTTTGGTACTGCAATTTATAAAAGTGAAAATTTTGGATCTTCATGGGATTCAATAGGAGTACCGTCTATAATTACTGGAACAATTAATCAAGCAGCTATTGCTGAAAATAACTCAAATATAATTGTTATTTCAAAAGGTTCAGTTATTGAAAAATCTATTGATGGAGGTGCTAGCTTTTTAACTATTACGAATAATTTACCTGGATATTCTATCGAAGATATTGCGTTTGATCCGAATAACGATGATGTTATTATTGTTGTCTACGGAAGATACCAAAATGATGGACAAAAAATATATATGACTACTAATGGAGGAGCAAGCTGGACGAATATAACCTATAATATAGGAGATATGCCAATTAGGTCTGTAGTTATTGATCATACAACTGCTTCGAATATATATATAGGTGCAGAAATAGGTGTTTATACAAAGCCAATGAATTCAACTTCATGGTCTTTATATAATACAGAATTACCTAATACAACTGTTGAGGAACTTGAAATAGTTTATGGTTCTAATACTGTAAAAGTTGCAACTTGGGGTAGAGGGCTTTGGGAATATTCTTTAGTTGGAAGAAACGACTATCCTGCAATTGTTACAACTAAAATTACGAATCAACCAACTGATGGGACTCCTCAGTTTGGAGAAGATCAATTTGTTACATCAACAATTTCGTATAATAACACACTTTCTAATGTTTATCTTGAATGGTCTGCAAACACACCTGTATTTGGTAATGTAATTAACATGTCTAATACAATTGATAGTACATGGGTTTCGGATACTGAGCTTCCAAACCAGCCGGTTGGAACAAAAATGTATTTTAAGGTTTTTGCTGTTGGTAATAATGGTGATACAACTGAAACATATAAATTTATGTACACCGTAAAACCTGGTTGTGTTTCATCTGGTACAATGAGTTACCAAGGAAATGTTACTTTGGTTAACTTTAATACAATTAATAATTCAACAGGTAAAACAGCACCATACACAGATTATTATGCTTCAAATTCAACGAACTTAACTATTGGTCAATCTTATGATCTAACAGTAAATCTAAACACTGATAATGGTAATTATACTTATTATTCTACTGCTTGGATAGATTGGAACAATGATG
>JAQXDJ010000133.1 GCA_029251425.1 Vicingaceae bacterium | reverse complement strand
AATTGAGCACTATTTATTAGTAGCGTTTCAATGAAACTAATATTAGTGTTAAACGAAGTTACAGTTTTTTAAGGACAAAGTCAAATGCTTAATATCTTTGGATGGCTAAGTTTAAAATTTCTTTCAAACTTTTTACATCAATATCTTCATTCGGGTTTACCCGAAATATTTTAATTCTTTTCCTGTCACCAGCTTCTAGTAAATAGTGCTCAATTTCATTGCCTCTACAAATTCCAATATAGGGGTCTTGCGTTTTCTTGTCTTTCCAAAAATAACAGAACATCTTTTTTTTGTAATAGAAGAAAGGTAGTCCGTATTTCCATTCGGGGGTAATTTCAGCATCTAAACCAAGAATAATGTCTTTTAAAACCAATAAGCAGCTCTTATAAGGCTCTTCTTGTTTCAGGTAATAATTGTCGTGTTCCGTTATCATTATTTGTTGTATTCCACAATATAATCTAACATTTTTTGTATTAAATGAACCCTGTCTTTTCCTCTAACATTATGTTCATGCATAGGGTAGGTAAAAAAGTCAATTTGCACTTCTTTTTCCACAGCTTCTTTTAATAATGTCATACTATGTTGTGGAACAACCACTGGATCAACACTTCCGTGGATAACTAATAATTTGCCTTCTAAATTTTCTAAATGACTTGCTACACGAGATTTTGCATAACCTTCAGGGTTTTCATCAGGAGTGTCCATATAACGCTCACCGTACATAATTTCATAATATTTCCAATCTGTAACAGGGCCACCACAAGCGCCAACATTAAAAACTCCAGGATGGCGAAACATTAAAGATGTAGTCATATAGCCACCATAACTCCAACCTTTAACAGCCATTCTGTTACCATCAACAAAATCTAATGTTTTTAAATACTCTACCCCAAGTAATTGATCCTCCATTGCAGCATCTCCAGAAGTTCTGTGAATTACACTTTCAAAAGCAAAACCCCTGTTAGAAGTTCCTCGGTTATCTAAAGTAAAGATGATGTAGTCTTTTTGATTGGCTAACCAATGCATCCACATACTCGCTCCAGCCATCCATTTATTGGTAATCAATTGAACCATTGGACCGCCATAAACATAAACCAATACAGGGTATTTTTTTGTTGAATCAAAATCAGCGGGCTTAATTAGTCTTCCATATAAATCAAATCCATCTTTAGATTTTAAAGTCATTAATTCAGTTGTTCCAACTTTGTAATCCTTCAAAGGGTTTTCAGCAGTGAAAATGGTGTTCGCCTTTTGTGTTTTTAAACTAATAACATCAATTTCTCTAGGAACTGTTAAACTGGTAAAATTGTCTAATAAATAAGTCCCATCATTACTTAATTGAACACTGTGTACACCGCTCTTTTTTGTAAGCTGAATGTGTTTTCCTGAGTTTATATTAATTTTAAAACAATGCATTTCTCGTCCATCTGTTCCGGTAGCATTAACAAAAACATTTTGCCCTTTTTTATCAAATCCTAAAATTTTAGTAATTGGGAAGTTGAACTTTGTAAGCTGCTTAATTAGTTTTCCAGAAGTATTGTATTTGTAAAGGTTCATAAAACCATCACGTTCGCTTGCATATAAAAATTCTGTAGTACTATTTGGTAAGAATACTGCATCTTGTTCTGGTTCAACCCACTTGTCGTTTTTTTCTTCAAAAATGGTGTTCACTTTATTTCCTGTAGCAACATCATATCGGTTAAATTGTAAATGATTTTGACCTCTGTTTAACTCTCCTACAAAAACATATTTCTCATCTGGTGTCCATGACAAACTTGTTAAAAAATGTTCGTCATTATTATCAATATTTAAGTAAGCAGTTTTATTTGTTTTGATGTTATAAATACCAATTTTAGCAAGTTCGTTCTTCTGTCCAGCCATTGGGTATTTAATGTTCTTTACAGAAGCTGGATAAGTGGTAACATCTACAATTGGATACTCTCCAACATTCGTTTCATCTTTTTGATAAAACGCTAAATAATTTCCTTGCGGGCTCCAAAATGTTCCTTTATGAATACCAAATTCATAACGGTGTATTGCCTGACCAGAAACGATGTTTTTATCAGCATTATTTGTTACTGCTATTTTAGCGTCAGTACTACTTGCAATAAATAAGTTGTTGTCAATCGTGTAAGCTAGTGCTTTAGCAGCTTTATTATAATCGCTGTTTGCAGCTTTTTCATTAAAAGCTATTTTGCTAACTTCTTTTCCATTTACATAATCAAAATGGATGTATTGATTATTGTGTTGAAAGATGACTTCTTTTGCAGAAATATGAGTAATTCTCGGTACAGATTTTAGTTCAGGATAAGTAGCTGAAAATTTATCTAGTTCAATTTTCGAAACTATTTTTCCAACAACAGACTTAATCACATATTGTTTGTCTTCTTTATAGATATAATTGTTAGCTCCATCTACCCATTTTAAACCAGACATGTTTTTGGTTGTTAACCCTTTAGAATAGGATAAAACAGCATCTTCTAATGTCAATTCTTTTTGTTGCGCGAATGCTCCTGTAAAAGCTACAAGTAATAATCCTAAAAATATATTTTTCATAAGTGTTTAATTTGTTTGCCTGCTTAATTTACAATACTTGTTCCGTTATTTGGAATTTGTACATCAAAGTTATAAAAATGAATGTTACTTTTGCCACATGGCAAATAAAGAAGACAATTTAAAAGCAATTATTTCTCATGCTAAAGAGTATGGGTTTGTATTTCAATCGAGTGAAATTTATGATGGGTTAGCTGCTGTTTATGACTATGGTCAGATGGGATCAGAGCTAAAAAAGAACATTAAAGATTACTGGTGGAAAGCAATGGTTAACATGAACGAAAATATTGTAGGATTGGATTCCTCAATATTTATGCACCCAACTACCTGGAAAGCATCAGGACATGTTGATGCGTTTAGTGACCCATTAATAGACAATAAAGATTCGAATAAACGATACCGTGCTGATGTTTTAGTAGAGGAGTTTGTAGAAAAGATTAGGTTAAAAACGGAAAAAGATGTTGCTAAAGGAATTAAGCGTTTTGGTGATGATTTTGATGAGGAGCAGTTCAGAGCAACGAATCCAAATGTATTAAGAAATCAAACTAAAATTGATGACATTAATGCGCGTTTTAAAACAGCAATGGAAGCAGATGATTTGGCGGGGATTAAAATTTTAATTGAAGATTTAGGAATTGCTTGTCCGATTAGCGGATCTAAAAACTGGACAGATGTTAAACAGTTTAATTTAATGTTTAGTACTGAAATTGGTGCTGTTGCAGATTCTGCGAATACTATTTATTTAAGACCAGAAACAGCTCAGGGTATTTTTGTAAACTACTTAAATGTTCAGAAATCTGGAAGAATGAAAATTCCTTTCGGAATTGCACAAATAGGAAAAGCTTTTAGAAATGAGATTGTTGCAAGACAGTTTATTTTTAGAATGCGTGAATTTGAACAAATGGAAATGCAATTTTTTGTACGTCCAGGAGAAGAAATGAAATGGTACGAGCACTGGAAAGCACAACGTGTAAAATGGCATCAATCTTTAGGAATAGATGAAAAGTACTACCGTTTTCATGATCATATTAAATTGGCGCATTATGCTAATGCAGCTTGTGATATTGAGTTTGATTTTCCAATGGGGTTTAAAGAATTAGAAGGAATTCATTCTAGAACAGATTTTGATTTAAAACAACATGAAGAATATTCAGGAAAGAAATTACAGTATTTTGATCCGGAAATTAATGAAAGCTATGTTCCTTATGTAGTAGAAACTTCAGTTGGTTTAGATAGAACATTTTTAGCGATACTTTCAGCAGCCTTTCAAGAAGAAAAATTAGAAAACGGATCGGAAAGAACGGTATTAAAATTACCTCCATTTTTAGCGCCTGTTAAAGTTGCGATAATGCCATTAACTCGTAAAGATGGATTACCAGAAAAAGCAAGAGAAATCTTAAACACATTAAAGTTTGATTATAACTGTAATTATGATGAAAAAGATTCCCCAGGTAAGCGTTACAGAAGACAAGATGCTATTGGAACGCCTTATTGTGTAATGGTTGATCATCAAACGTTAGAAGACAACACTGTTACTATTAGAGATAGAGATACAATGGAACAAGAGCGTGTTGCAATTGATAAAATTGAAGCAATCTTAAAAGATAAGTTTGATGTTAGAAAAGCGTTAAGCTAGTAATATCATAAATGACACAAAGCCTCAGCAAATCTTGTTGGGGCTTTTTTATACATTATTTGAAAAGGTTCGTTAGAAAATCTGAGAATTAAAGTCTGATGAAAATTTATATATTTGTTTAGTACTAACCTTTGTTATAGTAATGAACTTTATCATAATTTCTTCTCAAATTATTTCATTTATTAGGAGTAACAGTCCTCAAAACAATCGGGCCTCATGGTTGTTGTGGAGGGAGTATGTAGAGCAAATTTATGAGTTTGATATTGATGCTAACAAAATAAAACTATTCATCAATCAAGGCAAAGGTTCGTTTAAAACTGTTATCAAATCTGAAAATGATTTTAAAACAGTTTTAGAGTCGTTAACTGAAGAAGAACAAACTAAAACAGTTGAACTAATAAAACTTTTCTTTGTTTTAGAGGAAAATGAAAAGGAACAATTAAACATTAGTTTCCATAACAAAGTTTGGAATAGTTTAACAGAAATTTTAGCACTATCTAGCGAAAACTTATTGTCACTTGACAATCATATTACTGAATGGATAGAGAAACATGAAGACAAACGTTTTTTTACTCCTATAAATATTAAAGCAAGTTTAATTCCTATAAATCTTGATTTCTTTTTGAGGTGTATTTTACTGTGGATGTATAATGCGGGAAACTTAGAATGGTCAAAAGTATATTTTGATAGTTCAGTTTCATTTTTTTTGCTTGGAAATCTCTTACTTATTACATTAACCGTTTTTCTTTTTGCCTTAATTAGAGGGAAAATCATAAAGAATAAAACATCAAAACTTTTTGAATCCCTTAACATTAAACGCCTTAAACTAACCGTTAAAAAGAGTGCCTGGAATTACACTTTAATTTTCCTGTATGTTATCATTGGCATATTTATTTTTGTTTCTATAGAAGAACTTGCAACACCGCTACCTGGTGCTGTTATTATTGGAGTTTTTCAAGGGATTTACTTACTCATAATTTTAAATTTATTTTCTAAAAGAACTCCACAATCTAGAGATGTTTTAACACAGCTAGAAGAAATAAACGCTAAAAATTTAGACAGGGAATTAACACACGAAGAGAATGATGAAGAGATTATCAATTTAGAAGTAAAACTTAGGTCGATAAATGAGCAGATGGAAGCTTTTGTATTGGAGGCAGCTTTATTTGGAGCTTTAGCTTTTAGTGGTTTTTTATCTGTAATTGCTTCAGATGTTTTTTCAATAGAAATAATTGAATCGTTCTCGAAAAATATTGGCTTATTATTAAAAGATATTGTCTCATTTGACATTTCTAATGATGCTCAAATATTAGGACAAGTATTAAGTAGAGAGGGGTTACTGGCTTTAATTTGCTATGAAACTTTATTTTGTTCTATCTTCTTCTTATCTGTAATTGCATCGCGTTTGCGCTTTAACGATTTAACTGATTTTATTGATAGATCGTTGCAAATTTCTAAAAGCACTAACGAACGTGAAGAAGAATTAGTGAGTAATAGCAACATTACAGATGGAAAGGTTAAAAAATTGAGTAAAAAAATCCGTTCCCATTTACGTTTCGGAAACTTAAAGTATGAAGAAATTGGCCCAATAATGGAATACATGAAGTTTTTTAGAACTTTAGGTATTAGTACATTCTTTGTTATTATTATTACTGGAGGATTGTTTATTTCTGTTGAGCTTTCAATTATAATGCTTTTCATTTCTATTTTATCATTATTCTACTTTAGACTAAACCGATTTATTTGGGCTATCAAATCATTTAACATTAGAGTTCAAGAATTTTATTTTACAAAGGGCAAATATGTAAACTGGACAAGTTGGGCACTAATAATACTAGCATTTTTATTAAGATCATCTAGCATGCCTGGAGCGAATATTATAATGTTGTTAGGGTTTTCATTGTTATGCCTTCATCATTTATTCAGGCTGTTCATTCCTGATGTAATTGAAACTAAAAGCGTTGAATTTGAGAGGGGCAACTCGCTATTAAAAATGTACAAAAAGATTGAAAAAATTGGGATGGCCTTCTTTTACTTAGGCTTTATGTTTAAGGCAATGCATTGGCCTGGAGCTTCAGCTATGCTGGTTTTCAGTTTGTTATTTTTAAGTGGGTTTTATTTCTTCAACCCTAAAAATACTGGAGTTAAATGGATGAATTTGTTATTCAGTATAACTATTGGATTTTGGTGCTTAAGCGTACTTTTTAAATTTCAGCATTGGCCTGGCAATTTACAAATGGAACCTATTGGGATAGTGGGAATAATTATTGCTGCTATTGTAACTATTATAAAAAGAAGTGAAATTCCAAAAACTTTAAAGCGAACCATTTTTATTCTTGCAGTTTTAACCATTTCTTTACAGAATAATTATACCAGTTATGCTATTACACACATGGATTTATCCTATGAAAGATATGTTGAAAATAAACAGCATTGGCAATTAAGGTATCCCCTTTACGCTCCTATTGAAAATGGCGGATATGCAAATCCAAGCTCACCAGAACAGAAAGACTCGCTACAAGTTAGTACAAAAAGGTACACGGAATTTTTATTTAACAACTCGAGATACATCCATAACATAAGTGAAGAAGCTTTAGATGCTTACCATTGGTCTGAAGATGAAATAGTTTTAAATGAAGCTATAATTTGGATTAAAGCTGATATAGAATCAAAAGGAAAGTATTTACAGAATATGGATAGATACCTACGCTTATTAATGAAATTACATCGTTGGCAAGAAGCAGAAAATATAGCTCAAGAATGTCTTCTTTTAGGCAAAGAAGAAGGACGAGAAACAGAAGAAGTTGAAGAATGGTTAAAAGAAATTAGAGAAGAGCTAGCCAAATAACCTGTTGATTCTATTCTGATGAATTAATCAACCTTTTTTGTGCCTTTAAGACCACATACTTTATAAAGTGGACAAAAATCAATAATTGCAGTTAACAACAATGTTGCACCAACACCTAAAAGAATAAATCCAAGAGTTCCAGGAACAGCTCCAGTTATATAAATCATAGAAATAATTACAGCAGCAATTATTCTAATTATTTTGTCAATTTTTCCAACGTTCTTATTCATAATTGTGGGTTTAAGCAAATACGTTTTCTATTTCATCTAAAGCTGCAAAAACATCTGAAGCAGCATCATGAGTAACTAGTTTCATTCGGTGCTCTTTAAAATGAGATATTCCTTTAAAGTAGTTTCCATAATGTCTTCGCATTTCTAAAACACCTAGTGTTTCACCTTTCCATTTTACAGACATTTCTAAATGTCTTCTAGCTGCGATTATTCTGTCTTTCATGGTTGGACCAGCTAAATGCTCACCTGTTGCCATAAAGTGTTTTATCTCATTAAAAATCCATGGATAACCAATACTAGCTCTTCCAATCATTACACCATCAACCCCGTAATCATTTTTAACTCTAATAACATCTTCAGGTGTAGTAATATCTCCATTTCCAAACACAGGAATTTGCATTCTTGGGTTGTTTTTAACATCACCAATTAAAGTCCAATCGGCACTACCTTTATACATTTGTTTTCGTGTCCTACCATGTATCGATATTGCCTTAATTCCAACATCTTGTAAACGTTCAGCAACTTCGACAATGTACTTTGTTTCTTCGTTCCAACCTAAACGTGTTTTTACAGTAACGGGTAAATCTGTAGAGTTCACAATTTCTTTGGTCATCTCAACCATTTTAGGAATATCTTGTAAAATTCCTGCACCAGCACCTTTTCCAGCAACTTTTTTAACCGGACAGCCATAATTAATGTCTATAATGTCTGGCTTGGCTGCAGCTGTCAACTCAGTAGCCCTCTTCATCGACTCAATGTTGTTTCCAAAAATTTGAATCCCAACAGGACGCTCATATTCAAAGATGTCTAGTTTTTGAACACTTTTAGCTGCGTCTCTAATCAATCCTTCTGAAGAAATAAATTCGGTGTACATTAAGTCTGCTCCGTTTTCCTTGCATAATGCACGAAAAGGAGGGTCACTCACATCTTCCATTGGAGCAAGTAATAATGGGAATTCTCCCAACTCTATATCACCGATTTTTACCATCTTTGTGGCGAAGTTACTATTAAAAACAATTATGTTATTAGAAATTGAAAATAAGCCTTTTACGCAATTCATTTTAATATTGAGTTTGTGCTTAGTTTCTACCATTGTATTTTCGTTAATAGGAACACTTTTAGCAGTTGTAATTTATGGTATTAACCCGCTTGAAATAAATAATTTAGCTGATCCCACATTAATTGAAGGAATGAAAATGATGCAGCTTTTTAGTGCGTTAGGATTGTTTGTAGCACCTCCATTGGTCTATGGATTATTTACCTCAAAAAAACCACTTAAAAGTTTAGGTTTAACATCATTTCCAAAGTCTATCAATTATATTTTGATACTCGTTTTTATGGTGGTACTAACGCCATTTCTTTCTTGGATAATAGAATTAAATGCAGCAATGGTTTTGCCCGATTTCATGAGCGGAATAGAGCAGTGGATGAGAGATAGCGAACAAAATGCTGAACAAATGACTAAAGCATTTTTAACCTTTAACGGAATTGGTAGTTTGTTGTATGTATTAATTATTGTTGCAGTTGTTCCTGCAATAGGAGAAGAGTTGTTGTTTAGAGGGGTGTTGCAAAAAGTGTTTATTAATTGGACAAAGAATGCACATATAGGTATATGGATTTCAGCAATTTTATTTAGTGCATTGCACATGCAGTTTTTTGGATTTTTCCCAAGACTTTTATTAGGGTTGCTGTTTGGGTATATTTTTTATTGGTCAAAATCGTTATGGTTACCAATTTTAGGGCATTTTATTAATAATGGAACAGTAGTTATTGTTAGTTATTTGTATCCAGAAACCTTAAATGAAACGAGCTCTCCTTTTGGTGAAGATGCCATGAGTATTGTTGTTTATGCTGTAAGTTTTGTAGTTACTTCTATCGTTTTTTATTCCATTTGGCAGTTGAATAAGAAAAATAAAAAGGATGAGGCGTCATTTCGGGCTTGATGAGTTTACACTGAGCGGAGCCGAAGTACAATCTCTAATAAATTATGAGATGCTGAATCAAGTTCAGTATGACGTGTGTCTAAACAAAATCTTTCGTACCTTTGTATGACTTAAAACAAAGAAAATGAATATTGTATTATTAGGATTTATCGGACCATGGCAAATCGCTTTAATTGTAGCGATAGTTTTATTATTATTTGGAGGGAAGAAAATTCCTCAACTAATGAGAGGTTTAGGTTCTGGAGTTAAAGAATTTAAAGAAGGAATTAAAGAGGGTGAAGACGCTGCTAAGTCAGATAAAGAAGAAAAAGAGAAGTTAAACTAAGCATTTAGTTTATTGTAATATTTATGGAGAGTTTCTTTTTTATGAAAAGGAACTCTTTTCAATTTCAGGAAATAACGTTTTCAAAATATATACGCTGAATTAGCGTTTAAAATGCCGCATGAAGATTAAATCAATAATTATAATATTTTTACTTGTAAGCACTCAATTGGTAGCACAAGAAAAGGATTCAACAGAAATTACTTTATTAAAGGATGACCCTGTACTAGCTGCTATTGATAGTATGATGGCCTCAGGATATTTTGAAAGTTTAGGGTTTAACGATAACGCTGCTGAATTAAATGTTAATGGTTATGCTGCAGATTCTGTTCCAACATTTGATAGTTTAACGTATGCCAAGCGTTTTGAAGCATTAAACGCTAATTCGCCATTTAGTTTGGTGTACAACACAAAAATTACGGGGTACATTAATTTATACGCTAAAAGAAGAAAGAAAACAACAGCTAAAATGTTGGGGTTAGCTCCAATGTACTTTCCAATTTTTGAAGAAAATTTAGATAAGTACAATATGCCTTTAGAGTTAAAATATTTGGCAATTGTAGAGTCTGCATTAAACCCTAAAGCAAAATCGAGAGTTGGTGCAGCAGGCTTATGGCAATTTATGTACCGTACAGGTAAAATGTTTGATTTAGAGGTTACTTCTTATTATGATGAACGAAGTGATGTATATAAATCTACCGATGCTGCATGTAGGTATTTAAAGAAATTGCACGGGATGTATGATGATTGGGACTTAGCATTGGCAGCTTATAATTGTGGTCCAGGGAATGTAAATAAAGCCATCAGGCGTTCAGGAGGTAAAAAAAGTTATTGGGAAATTAGAAGCTTTTTACCTAGAGAAACAAGAGGATATGTGCCTGCTTTCATGGCAGTAAATTACATTATGAATTACGCTTCAGAACATAACATTTACCCCAAAACACCAGATATTTCTTGTTTTAAAGTTGATACTGTGGCTTTATCAGATCATTTATCGTTTGCTCAAATTTCTGAGTATTTAGATATTCCAATTGAATATATTGAGTTTTTAAACCCAACATACAAACAAAACTTTATCCCTAATACAGGAGAAGCAAACACACTTTGTTTACCAGTTGAAAAGATGGGTGATTTTTTAACGAACGAAGCTAAAATTTATGCGTTGAAAACGGAAAAGGATAGAAAAGATAGTATTGCGTTTGCACAAAACAAACCTGTATCACCAAGCAATAGAGGTAATGCAACTATTTATAGAGTTAGAAGTGGTGATGTTTTAGGAAGTATTGCAAACCGTTACCATTGTAGGGTTAGCCAAATAAAAGATTGGAATAATTTATATAGCGACCGACTAAAAATTGGTCAGAAGTTATATCTCTATCCAAAATCGAGCGTAGCAGTTCAAAATAAAAAGAAAGCACAAGTAGCGGTCCAAAAAGCTACTCCAAAGTATGACGGAAAATACATGTATCATACAGTAAAATCGGGAGACAATTTATGGGATATTGCTAATAAATATGATGGTGCAAGTATTGAACAGATTCAAAAATTAAATAAAGACATCGACATTAAAAAATTAAAACTGGGTACTAAATTGAGGATTAAACCCGTTGGTTAAGAAAAAAATTATGCAAGCGATTTACAAATTTCTAATTTTATTAATGGTTCCTTTTTCTATAGTTTCTTGCGAAGAAATGAATGAAAGAGTATTGCCAAGCTGTACCGGTAAGTCTGGTGATTTGTTGATTGTGATGGACTCTCTCTATTATAACCATGAAGCAGGAGATGCAGTAAAACAGATTTTCTCCCAAGAACAAGATGGATTGCCACAACCAGAGCCTTTGTTTAATATTATTCAAGTTCCACATCGTTCGTTTGCAAGAATATTTCACCCAATGCGTAATGTTATTATGGTAAATGTTGAAGAGGATGCTAAAATGAAGCTATCTGTTCGGAAAGAAGTTTGGGCAGAATCTCAATTAGTAGTTACCATTACTGCTCCAA
The DNA here is from genome assembly GCA_029251425.1 of Vicingaceae bacterium. GTDB lineage: Bacteria > Bacteroidota > Bacteroidia > Flavobacteriales_E > Vicingaceae. Next base: position 7,395 of record JAQXDJ010000133.1, on the reverse strand, counting down.
CTGGAGAGTTAGCTGCTGAAACCATTAATAAAAATGCAGCGGTTTTATTGGACTACTTTAATGATAAAGAGATTGCGCGTTTGCATGCTAAATTTAGAGTTAATGCCAACAGTAAAAATGCTCAATTGTTGGATGAAAAATTTGGATTGTCGTTGAGTCTAGATGAACTATATACTGTTGCAGAAGAAGCTGAAGATTTTATTTGGATGCGAAAAGATAAAACTGCAGGAGGACATCAAATTAGTCAGAACATTATGATTTACACTTACCCTTATGTAAGCGATAGTACTTTTGATGTTGGACAATTGGTGGCTAAAAGAAACTATTACACAGAGAAATATGTTGTAGGATCTAATGAAGGGTCATATATGCAATCATATAAAGAGTATGTTCCAATTCAAAAAGAAGTGAGCTTAAATGGTGTTTATCTAAATGAGTTAAGAGGATTGTGGCATATGCACAGAGACTTTATGGGAGGACCTTTTATAAATTACTCTTTAGTAGATGAAAAGAATAATAGAGTGATTTGTATTGATGGTTATGTGTATTCTCCAAAGTTTGACAAGAGAGAATTTTTAAGAGAACAAGAAGCGTTAATTAAAACGATTACTTTTTAAAGAATTTATTCTGCCAAAAGCTTAGCTACAAAATCATTTGTTTTTTCGATGTATCTGTTGTAATAATCTCCAGTTCCAGGCCCATAAAAACCAGTTCTAATTTTTCTGATATTACCTTTTCTATCAATAAAAATAGAAGTAGGGTAAGACATAATGTGATTTAGCATTGGCAATGCTTTTACAGCTTCTTTTTTGTCAGATGTTCCTGCAACTAAAAAGTCATAGTTTGCTCCAAAATGAGATTTGATTTTCTTTAATTTTTCAATGATAGTAGCTTTTTCTGATCGATCAAATGCTAAAGCTACAACCTCCAAACCTTTCTCATTATTGTTGTTATGAAGTTCTGCTAAATAAGCTGTTTCATCTTTGCAATTAGGACACCAAGGCCCCATAATGTTTACAATAACAACCTTATTGTTAAATTGTTCATCTTTTAATGAAACATTATTTCCTTCAGTGTTCGGAAAATTAAATGCAAGTTCAGTATAACCTTCTTTTAAATAGGTAAGCGAATCTGGGTTAGATAACATAAACGCATCATTTTTAACTCCTACCCATGGTTCTGACCATTTTGTTCCTGACCAAAAAGTACCAACTAAAGAGTCATTTCTTAATTCAGCTTTAAATAAAAATAAATGCGCACCATCATAACACGAAAGGGAAAATTTGTTGTTGTAAACATTGCCTTCTAAGAATCGATAATCTCCAGTTTCGGTCATAAAAGTTCCTGTAACCTTATTTCCTTCTTGCTCAAATTGACCTATTGCTTTGTAATGGTCTTCAGGATTATTGTTGCTAAAATGAACTTCCCATTTTCCAGAAACATCAGCATTTTCTTCATTTAATTTTTCAGGTTTAGGAAACCGTTCTTGTATTCCTAAATTAGCTGTAAAAGGTACTTTGTAATTGGTGTCATTTTTAATCCAAAAGCCTTGAATAGTAGTTGGGCTAATAATTTTTCCTTCAAACCAATTGTTAAATACAGGATCTTTAATAGTTATTATGTTGTTTGTAATGTTAACATCTGTAACAGTAATTTTTTCTGAAGCATTAGAAAAGATAACTTCATAAAGAGAATCTGTTTTCTTAAGACTAAAATTAGTCGGTGCATCAAGATCTTCATTCAGTTTAAAGTTCAGGTGCCATTCTCCTGTAGTTAATACATCTGCTGTTGTTTCTTTCTCTTTTAACGTTTTATCTTCAGCGCATGAAAATAGAAAAACAGCACAGATTATATAAATCAAATTTTTCATTGGAGCGAAGATAACAAAAAGAGTTTAATGCTTTTTTAAATCGGGAATAAGATTTATCCGTACTTTTATATGCTATGAAAAATTTAAAATCGAAAATATTATTTGGTGCAGCTTTCTTTATAAGTGGATCAATGTTTGCCCAGCAACCTTATTATAATGGAGTTAATTTCTCTTTGACTGGCGCTGCTTTAAAAACGGAACTGTCCAATAAAATAACGAATACACATACAAATCAGTTAACATACTCTTCTGTATGGACTGAATTGAAAATTACTGATTTAGACCCAACTAACTCTAACAATGTTTTACTGTTGTATGGATATAACGATACAGATGGTAGTCTCATTAATGATAGAACCAGAAACAAAAATAGTAACGGAGGTAATAACGGTGAGTGGAATAGAGAGCATACTTTTGCTCAAAGTTTAGCTACACCTAACATGACGACTTCGTCTCCAAATGCTGGTACAGACGCACACCATTTAAGGTCATCTGATGTCCAGATGAATGGAAATAGAGGGAATAGAAAGTTTGCATCAGGAAGTGGTGATGCAGGAAATGTAGGTTCTAATTGGTATCCTGGAGACGAGTGGAAAGGAGATGTAGCCAGAATGATGATGTATATGTACTTAAGGTATCCATCACAATGTAAGCCTACAGGTGTAGGGACAGGAAGTACCGTTGCTTTAGATGATATGTTAACATTGTTTATTCAGTGGAATGTTGATGACCCTGTATCTAGTTTTGAGCAGCAAAGAAATACTAGATTAGAAACTTCTCAAGGAAATAGAAACCCTTTTATTGACAATCCATATTTAGCGACAATTATATGGGGAGGGACTGCTGCTGAAGATTTTTGGCCAAACCTCTCTGTATCAGAAAAAGGAATTGAAAGCTCATTTTTAGTTTATCCAACACCTTCTAATGATGGAAATATTCATGTGTTTTTTGATTCTTCTGAAGAGGTTAAATCAATATCTGTTTATAATGTTAGTGGACAGCAATTAAGAACTGAATATTCTCCTATTTTTTTAAATAATGAATTTTTGATTAAAGGTTTGCCTGAAGGTATTTTTATACTAAAAGCTTTAATAGGAGATGAGGTATTAACAAAAAAGGTTGTGGTTAACTAAGATTGATTCTATAAACAAAAAGGCTCTCTATTTTAAAATAGAGAGCCTTTTTGTTTTATCTAAGGATATTGATTTGTCCTTTATTTCTGTAGTTGTTACCGTTCAGGTCGATGTAATCTATTCTCCATACATAAACACCTGATGGTAGGAGTTCGCCTTTAAAATATCCATCCCAACCGTTGTTGATATCATTAGATTGGAATATTAGTTCTCCCCAACGGTTAAAAACAAGGAAAGAATAGTTTTGGAGGTCAACACCAAAACCTTTTGGCATAAAGACATCGTTAATACCATCACCATTAGGAGTGAAAGAGTTAGGGATAAATATGGCTGTTTCACTTTTAATTTCAACAACTTTTGTTAGCGTATCTTTACACGTGTTTTCATTTTCAACAATTAGTGTTACTGGATATGTACCACTATCTTCAGGGAATATAAAAGATGGATTTTGGAAGTTGGTATTTCCTAAGGTATCAAAATACCATTCCCATCCAATAATGTTTGATAGAGAGAGGTCTGTAAAATCAACGGTAGGGTTTAACATTTCAGGATTTTCTGGAGTGTAGTCAAAATGAGCCTCAGGATCTTCATATACCTCAATAAATTCATTTAGAGTTAGTGTGTTTGAACACCCAGCGTAATCAGTTACGGTTAACGAAACATCATATTTTCCTGGAGTTGAATAAGTAGAGAAAGTAATAAAAGAATCTTGAGGCACTAGATTGTTGCCAAAATCCCAAACGTAATTTTGAATAAGATGCATAGCGGGATCAATAGTAGCGTTAAACCTAACCTCAAGCGGAGCACATCCTTTTTGAGGATTAGCAACAAATGTAATGTAATCAATAGAGTCAGGTTCAATAATGTTAAAAGTAGAATCTTGAGTACAATTATTAGCATCTGTAATAGTAAGGGTAATAGGTCCTGGAGGTAAGTTTGAAGCTATAGAATCAACATCTCCATTTGACCAGTTGTAATTGTAATTAGGAGTTCCTCCACTTGGGATTGCTCTAATTTCACCATCATCTGATCCAAAACAAGAAGCATTAGTAATTACCCTGTCAATAATAATGCTAGGAGAAACGGTGATGTTATAGCTAACAGGATTACCAGTACAGCCATTAGCTTGAGGAGTAAGAGTTATGGTGCCCGTCATAGGAACAAAAGTGTTGTTTGTTGTAGTAAATGAAGGAACATCTTGAAAACCACTAGCAGCTAGTCCAATATCAGTATTAGAATTGGTCCAATTAAAAGTTACCCCTGTAGGGGTTCCACTAATATGAGTGGCAGGAACAATATCACCGAGACAATAAAAGTTAGTGTTAGGAGCTGTAATTGTTGGAATAGGATTAACAGTAATGGTATAATTTTCAGGATTTCCAGTACACCCTAAATAAGTTGGAGTTACAGAAATAGTAGAAATTATTTGCTGAGTATTAGAGTTGGCAGCAGTAAAAGTAGGAGTGTTTAAGGTTCCATTAGTTTGAGTTAGTCCAACAGCTGGATTAGAATTACTCCAAGTATAAGTTGCGCCAACTGGGACACTTGTATAGGCGCTAGCAGGTACAGTCTCACCATTACAGTAAATGGAATCAGTAGGGACAGTTACCACAGGTGTTGGCTTAACATTAACGGTAACACTATCTACTCCAATACAACCAAAAACATCTGTAACCTGAACAGTATATAAAGTAGTATCGTTAGGAGTAACCATAGGGTTAAATACCCCTGGGATTACTGCACCACCAGGTTCAGACCAAGCATAGGTGTTACCAGCAGTATTGGGAGAAACAGATAAATTAGCAGTTTGACCATCACAAACAGCAGTGTCTAACCCTGCATCAACTACTAATCCTGCGCCAATGGTTACATCAACCTGCCTTCTAGGGCCCGTACATCCGTTAGCATTAGTAGCTTGCACCCAAAAAGTAGTATCTACATTTAGGATGGGGGTAGTATAATTAGCTCCAGTAAAGATTAAATTACCACCAGTTGCAGCATCAAACCATTCATAAGTTCCAACAGGAGCAGTTGCAGTTAATGTTGTTGAATTGTTAGTGCAAATTAATTGACTAGCAGCAGAAGGCATAACCGGAGTAGGGTTAACAACAATGAAATAAGTTGCAGTATCACCAGAGCAATTATTAAGGGTAGGAATAACAGAAATGGTAGAGGTATCAGGCAAAGCAGCAACATTTGTTGCAGTAAAAGAGATGAGATCACCTATACCGTTTGCAGCAGCCAACCCCACAGCAGTATTGTTACTTAACCACTCAAAAGTTGCACCAGTAGGATTACTCGTATAAGCACTTGCAGGAACAACTTCCCCATTACAATAAGAACTATCTACTGGTACTGTTGCAGTTGGTCCTTGGTCTATAGTTACAACTATTGTATCTGAAGAAATACAAAGAGGTGAAATGTTATTAAAGCCTTGCACCCAATATGTTCCAGCGGCACTTGTTATTAATGTTTGGTTGGTAGAAGCATCATTCCATAGATAGTTGTCAAACCCAGCTCCAGGATCTAATGTAAGTGATTGATTATGACATAATAATGTGTCTGGGCCTAAGTTAATTACTGACAAAGTAGAAAAAGCAACAGTTACACTTGCTGTGTCTGAACACCCTGTAGCAGTCATAACAATATAGTAAGTTCCTGCAATTGTAATGTTAGTTGGATTAGGTTCGGTAATAGTTGCCAAAGGGTTTTGCCAATAAGTTACTGCTCCTCCAGTGGCATTATTATCTAAATAAGAAGTAGTAATATCAGCACTTAAACCTGCACATGTTGTTACATTAGTTGTGCTTAAATCAGGGCTTGTATTAATTGTTATGGCAAAAGATTCTTCGTCATCACAATTAACAGCTACTTGATCATATATGTACATAGTCATAGAATTGCTTATCCAGTCATTTGGAGCATATGTTGTTCCTGTACCGTTTGCTCCGCTAAAATAAGCTGCTCCTGTTGTTAGATTGGCACCAGTAATGGCAGTGAGTTGAATACTATCGCATCCTGTTATGGCCCCAGGATTATTAATAATAGGAGCTCCGTTTGCCCCTGCGTTTGATACATTAACATTTAAAACTGAAGTACATCCATAAGCAGAGGTTACGGTTAAAGAATACAAACCATTTTGTGACAAGTTTTGAAGATCTTTAGAAGTTGCAGTAAACCCACCAGGGCCTACCCAAGAATAAGTGCATGTGGAAGCTTGATTATAGGAAAATTTAACCTGTAGTTGTGGAAGAAGATTTACATTTGTTTTATAATCTTTAGAGTAGTATCGAGAATCATATCCTGGGCTAAAATGGTATAAAGACATTGTTTGATCTCCATTATATTCGGATGAAACTAGTTGGTTAAGAAGAACATTAGTGTTTGACCTTGGTTTATCCCCTTCAGCACTAACACCCATTGTAGAGCTATTTCCATGAGCAACACCTTGAGAAGGGAAGCCGTACCAAACCCACCAGCTACCAGAATGATTTCCAGCTGCAGTTGAATTTGGAACAATTGGCATTGGAGCTGTTGCATTAGTAACAGTCGTTTCATCCCATAAATCATTTATAACGTGCTGTTCATAAACGTTCCCATTGCCTCCATGAGCAAAACCAGAGTATGCAACTACAGAAGATTTACTGTAAAAAGGAGATACAGAAGGAGGTAAAATAGATAAATCATATTTAGATAAAAAGTGAACATTACCACCGCAGAAACCTTGAGGTCTTACAACTAAAAAATTATTATTATAATTAGTATTAGCGCTAGAAGGGTCAATCGTTGCATCTTCGAGAACTATAGTAGTTAATGAATCTACCAAAGTATCTACTTGAACCGTGATGCTTACACCATTAACACATGAAGATGTTTGGGTGTAACTCATAGTGGGAACTTGAGGCTTGAACACAAAAATTTGAGTTGGATCATCGCTGTATGCTCCACCATTTTTAGTTTTTGCATATAACATTGTAGAAGTCGCAGTTGCACCATTGTATGTTGTTCCTGTGCCTAGTGAAGCTGTTCCTAAATAGTCAGAATACCATTCAATGTCATTACCTCCAACACCAGGTGTGCCAGTAATAGAGTAGTTGTTTGTGTTACAGACAACTACAGATGAACTAGAAACTTGTGGAATAGGAAGTTGCGCATTAGCTAGTAAGCTAAATATGGAAAACAGAAATGCGAAGGTTACTTTTTTCATAAGTAATTTCAATTATAATTTATTCAAACAAGATGTTCTTTTTATTAAAAAAGCATCCTGATGCTTGTCAGACGAAACTATGCTATATATGGTTGCACTTGAAAGAATGTTAGTGAGGATATTAAGGATAATGGCAAATATAAGACTAAATGTTTACTATATAAAAGAATAAAAGGAAACAATAG
>JAQXDJ010000107.1 GCA_029251425.1 Vicingaceae bacterium | reverse complement strand
GATGTTAAATTTAATTTAGCCCTGTCATTACATGCGGCAACTGATGCTAAACGTAGCGAAATAATGCCTATTAACGATTCTAATTCATTAGAAGCATTATCTGAAGCATTAGCTTACTTTCATGAAAAAACAGGCTCTCGTGTAACCTTTGAGTACATTATTTTTAAAGATTTTAATGATTCTTTAGAAGATGCGAAAGACTTAGCTGCTTTTGCTAAAATAGTACCTTGTAAGATTAACATCATTGAGTATAATGCAATTGATGATGCCTTGTTCCATCAAGCTGACCCAGAGAAAACAGATAAGTTTGCCGCTTTCTTAGAAAACACCTTTAACTTAATTGTTAATGTAAGAAGAAGTAGAGGTAAAGATATTGATGCTGCTTGTGGACAGTTAGCCAATAAAAATGAAGCGGCTAATTAAACTCTAACCCCAATAACACAAACATCATCCACCTGTTCCTCATTTCCTTTCCATTTAAAGAAAATATTATTGAGCTCTTGCTGTTGTTCTTGCATTGGTAAGTGCGAAATAGAAAGCAATAATTCACGCAATCTTTTTACCATAAATTTCTTCCCTTTTTCACCACCAAACTGATCTTGGAAACCATCTGTAATGGTGTAAACAATATCACCTTTTTGTAATTCAAACTCTTGTTGAGTGAATGGAACATGGTCAAACTCATGTTTACCTACAGGCATTTTTTCAGGTTTAATAATAATTACTTCACCTTTACGAATTACCCAAATAGGGTTATTGGCAGCCGTGTAGCTAAACTTGCTGTTGGCAAAATCGAAACTAATAATACTGGCATCCATGCCGTCTTTACCACCTTCTTCACTGCCATCTTTTTTAAGGCGTTCAATAATGGTTTTACGCGTAGCATTAAAAATTTCAGAAGGATCAGTTAACTTATTCTCTACAGCTTTTTCTATCGATGAAATATTTAAAATACTCATAATAGCACCAGGAACACCATGACCAGTACTATCAGCATTTACAACTGCAAAGTTACCATTGTTCAATTTTCCTGCCCAGTAAAAATCTCCACTAACAGCTTCTTTTGGTTGGAAGAAAACAAAATAATCTTTTAAGTTTTCATCTAGCATTTCTTTAGTAGCTAAGAAGCTACGTTGTATCCTTTCTGCGTAATTTATACTGTCGGTAATTTCTCTATGAGCCTCTTCAATAATTTCTTTTTGTCCTTGAGCTAAATCTCTTTCTTTGTTGGCTTCTGCGGTTTTTTCTTTAACGATTTGTTCAAGTTGTTTTTGTCTTTTAACTAAAGCATTTGTACGCCATTTGTATAACAAATAAAGCAAGGCTAAAACAAGTAAAACAACTATACTTTCAAACCACCATGTTTGCCACCAAGCGGGTAATATTTTAAATTCTAAAATTGTTGGTTCGGATGGCTTTCCTTTTGCACCAACTCTACAATACAATTCTACTTTATATTTGCCAGGAGATAATTGATGGAATTTTACCTCTTCTTTATCACTCCACCTACCATGTTCTATTTCTTCGTTTCCACTAGACAGAACTGCTTTGTACTGTAAAGGAGAAGTATTATTAAATTTAATGGCGTTAAACATAATGTAGATTTGAGCAAACGGATTATCTATTGCTAACATTTCTGTTCTATCACTTAATTTATGTCTTTTAAGGTCACCATCTATGATATAATCCAAATCTAAAAAATAAGGATTAGGAGCATCTAAAGTTGTGAGTTTTTTGGTGTCATCTATTATGGCAAAGCCACTATTGGTAACTACTATTAGTTGTTCATTTCTGATAATAAACTTAGTGCAGTTAACATCTTTTAAGCCTTCTTTTTTGCCGAATTGAGTAATGCTTACTGTTCCGTTTTCCACATAGCTGTTTACATCTAATTTATTTACCCCATTATTTGTGGCTATCCACAAAACATTCCCTTTATCAACATATAAATCATTTATAATAGTGCTGCTTAATCCACGGTTTTTACTAATTAAATCAGATTTAATGGTATCGTTATCAATAGTTAAAAAGTTTAGGCCCATATTGGAAGTTATCCAGACGTTACCACTTTTATCGGCAACCGTATTTATCTTGTTATTACGAGCCCCTGAGTTTGGGTAAGCATTGTTTTTTTTTGTTTTTAAATTGGGGCTGATATAATATGCTTTTTGGTTTTTGTAAGTAAATACCCAATAATTTTTATTAGCATTTTGAATTGGATTTCTAACACGTTCTCCACTATCTAATTTAACTATAAGTTCAATTTTATTTGTTTTAGTGTTAAATTCAGAAACCTCTATTCCCGTTGAATCTTCCCACCAATTTCCTTTTTTTAAAAAAAGATTTGTTGAGTTTTTATTTACTATTTTATATTTGTCAGTGAGTAGTACAAATTGCTCCTTTTTTAAAGATGAAAGGCCTTTTTTATATGGGTTGGTTCCATATAGAACATTGCTCTTAAAACAATGTCGGGCATACGGACTTTGAATATTTGTTTTATTAACTATTCCATTTTTAGCATGATAGAATATATCACCAGACTTAATCCACAACGTGTTACTTTCATTATTCCAAGTAAGATCAAATCCAGTATTGTTTGACAATAGTGTATCTGTTATTTTTGAGTTAGGATTGTATTTGCATAAGTAGCTTTTAGTCGGGATTCTATATCCAAAATCGTCAAGGCCAACATAATCTATACTATACCAAAAGTTCTGTTTATTATCTAATACACTCATGCCAATCTTAAAATCAACACCTTCTTTATTAGGAGTTTTTATGGATTTAAAATTTAGTTGCGCATTAGAATACTTTATTAATCCTTCATTAGAAGCAATCCAAATGTTTTCCTCAGCATCAGAAACTATACGGTTAATGCTTTTTGTATTAGATTCAATATTATTGATATTATCCTTTTGGTCAACAATGGTAAAAGAGTTAGAGTTCCCAATTTTATAACTAATTATATTATTATTCAAAGTCAATATTAACTGATTATTATATCGAATATTTTTTTTTCTTTTAATGGTTTTATTTTTGGTATCATAAATAAGTAAATAGTTTTTTGGCTCAAGGTTGTCCAACATATAAAAAACCTTATTTCTCTTAACAATA
>JAQXDJ010000126.1 GCA_029251425.1 Vicingaceae bacterium | reverse complement strand
TTATTTAAAAAATAAAATAATAGTAATCAAATTTAGATAATAAATAAAGTATATCTATTTTTATAACCATTAAATGAAAGATTCATGAAAAAAATTATTACAACTTTTATATTAACAGCAATTGCAAGTGTTGCTTTTTCTCAAACAACAGTGCAAACAACTTGTTACACTAAATACGCTAAAGTTTTTGAAAAAAGAGGCGCTAAAGAAGTTACTGACGGGACTTATGATGATATTATAATTACCATTAGAAAAGGAAGTATGGCTGACTGTTTTTATGGCAAAGTAACTATTAAGAACGATGAAGTTGATTACCAAAATATGTATTTAAAATTTGAAGATGGCACCTTTGAAAAGCTTGATTTAGTTTTTAAAAACGAAAAAAAATCGATTAAAATTGTAAATGGTATTAGTAATACTTTTGTAACTGAAGATGAAGAGTTGGTTAATGTTTTGTTTGTAAAAATGATAAAACCTAAAAAGAAAAAATACGCAAAAGCTGCTGAACCAGATTTTGATTTATAAAAAAATAACATTACTTCAAAAAGGGCATTGACTTATAATCAATGCCCTTTTTGTTTTCTAGAATTTTTTATAGAATACCCTATTAAAATCAACACGCAAAATGGAATATAAAACGTGAAAATAAAAGGCGTAAAATAACTTCCTAAATAAAATATTAATGCGATTAAGGAAACAAAACCAATTCCTATCAATCCAATTTTTTGTGTGATATGTAATCTCATTTTATAAAAATAAGAAAGCCTTTTCATAAATGAAAAGGCTTTCTTATAATCAATCTTAATTTGTGGAAATTTGTCACTACATCATACCTGGCATACCACCTCCCATTCCTCCCATAGGTGGCATTCCTACTCCTTCTTCTTCTGGCTCATCTGTAATAACACATTCAGTAGTTAATAATAACGCAGCAATAGACGCAGCATTTTCTAAGGCTACTCTGGTTACTTTTGTTGGATCAATAATTCCTGCTTTATACATATTTGCATATTCTTCGGTTCTTGCATTGTAACCAAAGTCCGCTTTTCCTTCTCTTACCTTTTGCACAACAACTGCTCCCTCACCACCAGCATTGGTAATAATTTGTCTTAAAGGCTCTTCAAGAGCTCTTCTAACAATTGCAATTCCTGTATCTTCATCAGCATTAACTCCAACGAGTTTATCTAATGCCTTTTCTGCTCTAACTAAAGCAACTCCTCCACCAGGAACAATTCCTTCTTCAACGGCAGCTCTAGTTGCTGCTAAAGCATCATCAACTCTATCCTTCTTCTCTTTCATTTCCACTTCTGTAGTTGCTCCAACATATAAAACGGCAACACCTCCAGCCAACTTAGCCAAACGTTCTTGCAGTTTTTCTTTATCGTATTCAGATGTTGTTGTTTCTATTTGAGCTTTAATTTGTCCAACTCTAGCATTAATATCAACTTTTTAACCAGCACCATTAACTATCGTTGTGTTGTCTTTATCAACAGTTATTTTTTCAGCTGTACCCAACATATCTAAAGTTGTGTTCTCTAATTTAAAGCCTTGCTCTTCAGAAATAAGATTAGCAGCTGTAAGTATCGCAATATCCTCTAACATTGCTTTTCTTCTATCACCAAAACCTGGAGCTTTAACTGTCGCTATTTTTAATCCACCTCTTAATTTATTTACTACTAGTGTAGCCAATGCTTCACCATCAACATCTTCAGCAATAATTAATAATGGTCTTCCAGATTGTGCAACTGGTTCTAAAATTGGCAAAAGATCTTTCATATTTGAAATCTTCTTGTCATAAACCAAAATATATGGATTCTCCATATCCACAATCATCTTTTCTGCATCTGTAACAAAATATGGAGACAAATAACCTCTATCAAATTGCATCCCTTCAACAACATCAACAGTTGTTTCAGTTCCTTTTGCTTCTTCAACAGTAATAACACCTTCTGTTTTTACTTTTGCCATAGCTTCAGCAATTAAACTTCCAATTGCGTCATCATTATTAGCAGAAACAGTAGCTACTTGTTTAATCTTCTCATTATCGTTTCCGACTTTTTTAGAAATCTTTTTAAGCTCAGCAGTTACTGCAAGAACAGCTTTATCAATCCCTCTTTTTAAATCCATTGGGTTTGCACCAGCAGCAACATTCTTTAAACCTGTTGTAACTATCGATTGTGCTAAAATAGTGGCAGTTGTTGTTCCATCTCCTGCATCATCAGCAGTTTTACTCGCTACCTCTTTTACCATTTGAGCTCCCATGTTTTCTACTGGATCACTCAATTCAATTTCTTTTGCTACAGAAACACCATCTTTAGTTACATGTGGTGCTCCAAATTTCTTATCTAAAATTACATTTCTTCCTTTTGGACCTAATGTAACTTTTACTGCATTTGCTAATTTATCTACTCCGTTTTTTAGAGCATCTCTTGCTTCAATATCAAATTTTATATCCTTTGCCATTTTATTTTTAGTTTTTTGTAACTAGTAGTCAGTAACCAATTACTTATTTAAAAAATTAATCTAATATGTACAACAACTATTTACTAGCTACTGACAACTTTAGATTTTTATACTATTGCGAAAATATCCGCTTCTCGCATAATTAAATAATCATTTCCTTCAACAGAAACTTCTGTCCCTGCATACTTTCCATAAAGTACAACATCACCAACTTTTACAGTCATTGGTTCTTCAGGTTTTCCATTACCAACAGCAACAACTTTTCCTCTCTGAGGTTTTTCTTTTGCTGTATCTGGAATGATAATTCCTCCTGCTGTTTTTTCTTCAGCAGCCGAAGCTTCTATAATTACTCTATCAGCTAATGGTTTAATCTTAATTGCCATATTTATACGTTTTT
>JAQXDJ010000097.1 GCA_029251425.1 Vicingaceae bacterium | reverse complement strand
ATATCTAAACTTATTTTACTGTATCAGCTAATGCTTTTCCAGCTTTAAATTTAGCAACTTTCTTAGCAGCAATTTTAATTGTAGCTCCAGTTTGTGGGTTTCTTCCTGTTCTTGCAGCTCTTGCAGAAATAGAAAAAGTTCCAAATCCGATTAACTGTACACTGTTTCCTTTCTTTAAAGATCCTGTTACGTTATTTACAAATGCGTTTAAAGCATTTCCTGCGTCAACTTTTGATAAACCTGCATCTTTTGCAATTGCATCTACTAATTCTCCTTTGTTCATAATTTTAATTTTTTAATTGTTAATAAATATACTACCAAATTTAGGGGATTTAGAACACCTTTACAACAGGCGTTCCAATAGTTATTAACAAGCTATTAACAATGTTATCATTGATTGTTATCAACATTAAATGTTTTTCCTTGTGCTGCCAAGTCTGTATTTTTAAAAACAGATCTAGCTTCTTTTAAAAGCACATTCAATTCAGGATAACGATTAGAGAAGTGACCGATAATCAGATGTTTAGCATTAGAAATCTTAGCCATTTCTCCAGCCTGCTTTGCTGTTGAATGAAACGTTTTCTTCGCTCTATCACTATGTTCATCAATAAAAGTAGCCTCATGATATAGTAAGTCAACCCCATTAATTACGTTAGAAATTGGTTCATAAAATTTAGTGTCAGAACAAAAAGCATAAGAGAAAGAAGGCAAAGAATCCATTGTTAGCCTACTATTTTTGATTATTTCGCCTTCTTCATTAATGTAATCCTCTCCTACTTTTAACTTATTTATAAAGTATTTTGGAACATTGTATGATTTAATTGCTTTTGGGTTTATTCTTTTTGGCTTCTTCTTTTCTCTAAAGAGATAACCTGAACAAGCAATTCTATGTTTTAAAGGGATGGTTAACACTTCAACCTTATCATCTTCAAATACTATTTCTGATTCTTTATGATTAACTGTATTGTAATTAATACTGTATCTTAATTGACTTTCAGAAACTTTTAGATTAATATCTACTACCTCTCTAACGTTTCCAGGACAATATATATTCAATTCCTTTTCGCGCCCCATTAAATTCATGGTTTGTAACAAGCCAATTAACCCTAAATAATGGTCACCATGTAAGTGACTAATAAAAATATGATTGATTCTTTGAAGCTTTATTTTATGCTCCCTAAGTTTTATTTGTGTCCCCTCCCCACAATCCATTAAATAATACTGTTCATCAATATTAATAAGTTGTGCAGTATTACCTCTAGTTAATGTTGGCGATGCAGAAGCATTACCTAATATTAATACACTAAACTTAGACATTGAAAACATTATGAGCTTCTTCAACAGAAGCTCTAATCGTTAAAATAGTATCTAACTGCGAAATTTTAATGAGTTTTTGAACAGCTGATTGTAATGAACTTAACGCAAATGTTCCTTCAGCTTCTTTACATAATCTACGTCCAATCAACAAAGCACTTAATCCAGAAGAATCACAATATCGAACACTTTCTAAATCTATTAAAATATTTTTTGCTCCGTTTTTGCTAACCAAAACAAGTTCTGCTTTTAAATCAGGAGCTACAATTGCGTCAAGTTTATCAGTACTAAACTTTATTAACGTAAAATTATCTTGTTGTTCAATTTTAAAACTCATAACTCTTTTTTTTGATGTTGAAACAAATATATAGATTATAAGGTGATAAACAAATTAAGTGTTTTAAACTACTTTATTCTTCCACTTTCTTATAAGCTCCAATAATTGCTTTTACCAATTTGTGGCGGATTACATCATTCTCATCAAAAGTAATCATGGCAATACCTTTAACATCTTTTAAAACTGTTAATGCCTGTACCAGTCCAGAAGGCTGACGTTTAGGCAAATCAATTTGAGAAGGATCTCCAGTAATAATAAACTTAGCAGATTTTCCCATACGGGTTAAAAACATTTTAAACTGACTTTCTGTAGCATTTTGAGCTTCATCTAATATCACAAAAGACTTATCTAATGTTCTACCCCTCATAAAAGCTAGTGGAGCAATTTGTATAATTCCAGCCTCTAACATTTCAGCTAATTTTTCAGCAGGAATCATATCTCTTAAGCCATCATATAAAGGCTGCATATAAGGGTCCAACTTCTCTTTTAAATCACCTGGTAAAAAACCTAAGTTCTCTCCAGATTCTACTGCCGGACGAGTTAAAATAATTCGTTTTACTTCTTTATTTTTTAAAGCTCTAACAGCTAAAGCTACTGCTGTGTAGGTTTTACCAGTTCCAGCAGGGCCAATAGCAAAACACATGTCATTTTCATAACAATCGCTTACCAGCTTTCGTTGGTTAGCAGTTCTTGCCTTAACAATTAAGCCCCCATTACCATAAACCAAAGTGTCAGCATCGTGCTTCATTGTTTTACTATTCCCTTCCGATTCAAGTTCCCCCATAAGTCGTTCAATATTATTTTCGGTAAGTTGCTTGTATTTTGTAAGGTGCTCTATAAGTAAAGCTATTTTTTGTTCGAAATGTGAAATTTCATCATCATCTCCAATAGCTTTTAGAATATCACCTCTTGCTATTAATTTTAATTTAGGAAAATAACCTCTTATAACCCCTAATTTACTTTCATTAACACCATATAATTCTAATGGATTAACACCGGAAATTTCTATAACTTTTTCGCTCAAATATTCTTTTTTAAATTTATACCTTTGAATTCTCTTATTTTATACGTTAAATTTCAATATTTAGATGCAATAAATTAAGAAAAACGAATACAACTTATTAACTATTTTTAATGGCAGTTATTACTTTAACAACAGATTTAGGACTCGTAGATAACTACGTTGCATCTGTTAAAGGTGCCATTTTAAAAGGATATCCAGAAGCAACAATTGTTGATATTACTCATGAAGTCCCCACTTTTGATTTTCAGAAATCTGCTTTTATTTTAAGAAATTGTTACCAGGATTTCCCTGAAGGAACTGTCCATATAATTGGTGTAAATTCTGAAGCAGATGTAAATATTCCTCATGTTGCACTGTTAGCTAATGGTCATTATTTTATTGGTGCAGACAATGGTGTGTTCTCTTTAATTTTTGATAACCCACCAGAAAAAGTAGTAGAATTAACTATTTCACAAGATACAGATAGGGTAACCTTCCCTACTAAAGATGTTTTTGTTAAAGCTGCATGTCACATAGCACGCGGAGGAACTTTAGAAGTTATCGGAACAGCTAAATATGAACTATCTGTTAGAACAATGTTTAGAGCAGTTTCAGAAAATAATATTATTAAAGGAATTGCAACTTACATTGATCATTATGGAAACGTAATTACCAATATTAGCGAAAGCCAGTTTAGGAATTTTGGAAACGGAAGATCATTCAAAATTTTATTTAGAAGAGAAGAATACGAAATTGATGTAATTAGCCCATCATACGCTTCAGTAGTTGATGGAGAACGAGTTGCCATGTTTAGTTCTACTGGATATATTGAAATTGCAATAAATAAAGCGAACGCAAGTAAGTTGTTTGGAATTAACCAGGGAGATACTATTAGAGTAGAATTTTATGATTAGGATTGTTAAAATGACCTTTGATCCAACTAAAGTGGATGAATTCTTAAATAACTTTAACCAGGTTAAAGAAAAAATTAGGGAATTTGAAGGTGTTGA
>JAQXDJ010000081.1 GCA_029251425.1 Vicingaceae bacterium | reverse complement strand
TCCAATTCCTTTATCCTTTACCGTTAAAGTTTTGGCTTCTTTATCTAAAATAATTTCAATAGTATCATCACCAATATCTCCTTTAAAATCTCCCATTGAAGAAAATGCTTTCAACTTTTTAGTTGCATCTGTTGCATTTGCAATCAACTCTCTTAAAAAGATTTCGTGATCTGAGTATAAAAATTTCTTAATGATTGGAAAGATATTTTCCGTGGTTACTTTAATTGTTCCTTTTGCCATTTTTATAAATTATTAAAATGTTTTTATTTATTTCTGATTTCAGAATAGTCAAAGTGTATGCCATTAGATATTTTATGACATTATGACTGAAAAGTAGTGTTTTCGGTAGTTTTAGACTGACAAAAATTATCTACGAACAAATTCTGAACACAAAATTGCAGTTGCAGTTGCTACATTTAATGATTCTGCTTTTCCGTAATTTGGAATTGAAATTTTCTCTTTAATAAAAGGTTTTAGTTCTTCAGAAATTCCTTTAGATTCATTTCCCATTAAAAGGACAGAGTCCTTAGACTTTAATTCTTTTTGATAAACATTTTCTCCATCAAGCAAAGCCCCATAAACTGTTAAGCCTTTATTATTGGAAAAGAATTCTGAAAGGCTTAAATAAACAATGTTTACCCTAAAAAATGAGCCCATAGTTGCTTGCAACACTTTAGGGTTATATACATCTACAGAATCTTCAGAACATATAATGTTTTGTACTCCAAACCAATCTGCAGTTCTAATTATAGTTCCTAAATTTCCAGGATCTTGGAGCTTATCTAAAGCTATATTTAGTTGACTAGAAACATCTATTAACTGAAATTCTTTTTGTTTTACAACAGCTAAAACTTCATTAGCAGTTTTTAAAGAAGAAATGCTTTGAAGTTCTTTTTCAGACACTTCAAAGCATTCTAATTCAGAGTTACGTTCTATCCAAATTGACGTTGCATAAATAGCACTTATTTCATAATCAGATTGAAGTAGTTCTTCAACCAATTTAATTCCTTCTACAACAAAGAGATTTCGTTCTGTTCTGAACTTTTTTTGTTTTAAAGAATTAACAAATTTCTTTTGGTTAATACTTATCATCTACCCTCTTCTTCTCTCTAGTAATGACATCATCATTAATGATAACATTATTCTTTCATCATCACCTTCTTTAAACTTCCCTACTTCATCTAATTTAAATCTTCTTCCAAAAAATGAAGGTTCTTTAGATAGTCTTGCTATGATTTGATCACTATTATCTTTTACCACATATTTTGGATTGAATAAATACCCTGTAAACATGCTAACAATTGGTAATTCTCCTAATACGGCATCACCTACTTTAGCCCAAGGGTTTTCTTCAGTTATTGTATAATCAAGTTGGTTAGCTTTATCAAATATCTCGTAATGAGCCTTTAAAATTGATTTCCTTCCTTTACGACCTACCTTCCCTAATTCAACACCACTTGCATTTTTAAATGCGTAACTCGCATTAAAATCAATTACTCTGTCTGCAGCAATTGTATATAATGTTTCCGCTTTAGACTCATCAGAAAAAACATTAATTGCTTCCTTTAACTTAAACATTTTTTGTTTTACATAAGATATTGTATTCCCACTCGCATCTTTAGCTGTAAAGTCATTTGCAAATGTTCCTATTTTAAACTCAAATGATATTGGATAATTAAAGTTTTTAAACGTTGTTTCTGGAGCCCTTGAGCTCAATTGATTGCTATCAGTCATATTTGGTTTGTTTGGTTATTTATTCAAATATATCAATTTCTTATAGTTATCACTCTTTATTACTTTATAAAAACAAAAACAGCCTTAAGTAGTTACTTAAGGCTGTTTTTGTTTTTATAAAAGGTTCTTATTTTTTTCCTTCTAATATTTTAAATTCTGTACGTCTATTCTTTTGCTTTCCTGCATCAGTATCATTAGTAGCAATTGGGCTTTCCTCCCCATACCCTTTAGCAACTAATCTTGATTTAGAAATACCTTTGTTAATTAAATAATTTACTACAGAATTTGCTCTACGTTGAGACAATCTAGCATTGTACTTCTTACTCATTTCATCGTGAGCTGTTTTAGAATATTCTAATCCTTTACGCTTTAAAATTGATGTTGCCATTGCTACATTTCTAGATGCATCTGTATGACTGCTAATTTCAACTTTAACACCTTTATTTTCCTTTAAAATAGCTACTAAATTATCTAACTCTTTTTTAGAAACAGATCTAAGTGTTGACTTATCAAAATCATATTCAATACCATTTAAGGCAAACACTTTTCCTGTAGTTAAATCTTCTTTCACCACAGTGTCAACTGGTTTAATTCCTAATTCAGCATTTAGAATGTCTTCTAGAGTTGGATCGTTCTGTACAATAGCATCTTTATCACTATAGAATTTAAAGTCTTTCTCTAAAACTACATACCCTTCAATTTTATCTAAACTAACCGAATCAACTAAAACCTCTCCTGTTTCTAATTGAACTTTTACTTTATGAGTACCTACTGAAAGAGCCATTGTATATTTACCTGTTTCACTATTCGAGTTAAATGAACCTTCAATATCATTTTCCGAATTTTCATACATTATTAGTTTAGCACTTGTTGGTGTATCATCAAAATAAACGATACCTTTTAATAAAGCCATAACTGGTTTACCAATTTTACCTGTTGTAATCTTATAAATATCCTGCCCCCCTTTACTTGTCTTCCCATCAGCAGAATAATAACCCGTTTTTCCGTTTGCAGCTAAAACAAAGTACCTGTTATCATCTATTGTATTAATTGGGTAACCTAAATTAACAGGAGTACCAAATATTCCATTTTCGTCTTTTGTAGAAGAAAACACATCATAACCTCCAACACTAGTATGTCCTTGCGAACTGAAATACAATGTTTTATCATCTGGGTGCATAAATGGTGCATCATCATTATAAACAGTATTAATATTGCTTCCTAAATTTTGAACATTTCCCCAAGTTTCATCCTCAAGTAGCTCAGCCTTATAAATGTCTCTACCTCCTAAACCACCATCTCTGTCACTTGCAAAGTATAATGTTTTACCATCAGCAGCTAAAGAACAACTTCCTTCCCAACTATCTTTTTTGTTTACTTCTCCTTTTACAGGTCTAGGTCTAGACCAATCTTCTCCTGATAAATAACTAACATAAATATCACCCCCACCATCAGTTTTATATATAAAGAGTGTTTGTCCATCAACAGAAAGTGCAATTGCAGCATCATGTTCTTTAGTATTAATATTTTCACCAATTGATTTTGGTTCAGTCCACTCACCATCTTTCTTATACGTAATAAAAACATCTTCTTTATATCTATCAGAACCAACAGCTCCTTTTACATCATCTGCACCAACACTTTTATCACCTCTATAAGTATAAATCATTACACTTTCATCAGCAGAGATAACAGGAACATATTCACCGAACTCAGAATTAACCTTATTACTTAAATTCTCTACTACATTTTCCACAATTGTATCTGCTAAAATTTCTTTAGCATTTCTACAATTTTCAATCATTTGAAGAGATAATAATTTTTGATCCTCATCCTCATTAGTTGCTCGTGACAAGAATGTATTGAAAAAACCTGTCGCTTTATCGAATTCATAGTTGACAGCGTAAGCTCTACCCAAGTAAAAGTTTACTAAATTATACTCTGGATTAACCAATTTCACTTGTTCTATTATATCAATTGATTTTGCTTTTTGAATAGGGTCATATGTCATACAAATCCCCATCATTAATTTATAATACAAGTCATCAGGTTTATAATTATACAATTGAGTAAATTGATCTAAAGCATCTAAATAGTTTTTATCTTCATAATTTATATCTGCTTGCTCCTCAATAACTTTAGCTTCTTTTTTGGAAAGCTTTTCGTTACTTTGTGCATTAATAGTGTTAAACGTTGTAACTATCAATAACAAAATCGATAATAATCTGAGTCCAGTTTTCATTTTTATAAGGTTAAATAGCGTTATTTTGCGTTAAAAAATTATTTGC
>JAQXDJ010000067.1 GCA_029251425.1 Vicingaceae bacterium | reverse complement strand
ATTGATAAAGCAGGTCATAAAGTTGATCGTAAATATGTTAAAATTAAAGGAGAGGCAATTAAGAATTTAGGTTCTTACGAAGCTTCAATCAGATTACACAAAGATGTGTCTGTAGATGTTAAGTTTGATGTTGTTGCAACTGCTGCAAAGAAAAAATAAATAAACGTTTATAGTTTGTGAAAGCCTCAATCGAAAGATTGGGGCTTTTTTATTGTTAGAATGTTGCAGAAGCCAATAATTTGGCTATATTTGCAGCGTTGAAAATAGAGAGAACAAGTGGAGGGAACGAAAAGTTCCCTTTTTCTTTGGCAAAAAAATGATAACAAAAGAACAAATACTAGGGCTGATTGAGGAAAAGTTGACTGAAAATAATTGTTTTTTAGTTGAATTGGAAATTGCTGAGGGTAACAAAATATCTATTGAAATTGATAGTTATGAAGGTGTTACTGTTTCTGATTGTGTAGAGATAAGTAAAGTTATTGATGGTAGTTTAGATAGAGAAGTTGAAGATTTTGAAATGAATGTTTCTTCGGCAGGCTTAGATAAACCACTTCGAGTAATTGAGCAGTACAAAAAAAATATTGGTAGAGAGGTTAAGGTTGTTCCTGTTGACGGATTAGTTGTTAAAGGAGAACTTGCTGAAGTTGCTGATGAAGAGATAGTGGTTGAATATACTGTGAAAGAAAAGATAGAGGGAAGAAAAAAGAAAGAGACCATAGTAAAACAAGAGAAAATAAAATTTAATAACATAAAAGAAACAACGATAATTATATCGTTTAAATAACCAACAAATGGAAAGTTTAAGTTTAATAGATTCGTTTCAGGAATTCAAAGAATTCAAAGATATTGATAGGGCAACCTTGATGAACATTTTAGAAAGTGTTTTCAGATCTACTATCAAAAGAAGATACGGAGATGATGATAATTTCGATTTTATTGTAAACGTAGATAAAGGAGATTTAGAGATTTGGAGAAATAGAGAAATAGTTCACGATGGAGAAGTTGAAGATGAGAATAAAGAGATTTCTTATTCTGATGCAATTTTAATTGAACCTGATTTTGAAATTGGAGAAGAAGTTTCTGAAGAAGTGAAGATGGAAGATTTTGGACGAAGAATAGTATTGTCTTTAAGGCAAAACTTGATGTCTAAAATTATGGAATTAGAAAAAGACAACATTTATGCACAGTATAAAGATAGAGTTGGTGATTTAATTACTGGTGAAGTTTACCAAGTTTGGAAAAGAGAAATTTTAATTTTGGATGATGAAGACAATGAATTGATCCTTCCAAAAACAGAACAAATTTCTAATGATAGATTTAGAAAGGGAGATAATGTAAGAGCAGTTGTGGTTAGAGTTGAAATGAAAAACAACAAGCCATTAATTATCTTATCTAGAACATCTCCATTGTTCTTAGAGCGTTTGTTCGAATTAGAAGTTCCTGAAATTTATGATGGTTTAATTACAATTAAAAATATTGTAAGAGCACCAGGAGAAAGAGCTAAAGTTGCGGTTGAATCTTACGATGATAGAATTGACCCTGTTGGAGCTTGTGTTGGAATGAAAGGAGCTAGAATTCACGGAATAGTTAGAGAGTTGAGAAATGAAAATATTGATGTAATTAATTATTCTGCAAATACTGAATTGTTTATCCAAAGATCATTAAGTCCTGCAAAAGTGACTGCAATTAAATTGGATAGAGATAAAATGACGGCAGAAGTTTTCTTAAAGCCTGACCAAGTATCTTTAGCAATAGGTAGAGGTGGGTTTAATATTAAATTGGCAGGTAAGCTTGTTGGTTATGATATTGATGTTTACAGAGATGTGGATGAAGATGATAGTGATGATGTTGCATTAGATGAGTTTAAAGATGAAATAGAAGAGTGGGTAATTTCAGAATTAAAATCTATTGGATGTGATTCTGCAAAGAGTGTGATAGAGCAATCTGTTGAAGAATTAGTTAGAAGAACTGATTTGGAAATTGAGACTGTTGAAGATGTAATGAGCATCTTAAAGCAAGAATTTGAAGACTAATAATCCTATACAATAGGGTTATTAAAAGAAAATAAATACTTTAGTAGTATTAATACTGATTGAAAAGAGCAAATAACAAATGGCTGGAGGAGTAAAAAGATTAAGTAAAGTTGCAAGAGAATTTAATGTAGGGATACAAACCCTAATTGATTTTTTGGCGTCAAAGGGTATTACGATTGAAAGCAATCCTAATACGAAACTTGATGCTGAAACTTACGGCATTTTACAAGCAGAATTTCAATCGGAAATTAGTGCTAGAGAGGAATCTCAAAAAGTATCTATTGGTACAGAAAAAGAAACAATAACAATTGAGCAGGTTCAGGGATCGGAGCCTGAAAAGAAAGAGGAAACTCCTGTTGAACAACCGGTTGTTGAAGAGAAACTAGAAGAGGTTAAACCAGTTTCTGCTGAACCTGTTTTGGAAAAAGCAGCTGAAGATGAGGATGGCGATTTGAAGGTTCTTGGTAAAATTGATTTAGGAAAGATAAACTTAAAAACACGACCAAGTAAAAAGAAGCCTGTAAAAGAAGAGAAGCCTGAGAAATCCGAAAAGGTAGAGAAGGTTGAAGAGGTGAGGAAGGAGGAGCCAAAAGCTGAAGAAAAAGTTGAGGTTAGAAAGGTTCCTGAGGAGATTGAGACAAAGTATGAGAAATTAGATGCACCAAAAGTTTTAGGAAAGATTGAATTGCCAAAAAAGGTGAAGAAACCAGTTGCTTCAACTTCTAAAGATATTGACGCAAAAAAGAAGCGAAAAAGAATCGTTCGTAAAGTTGATGTGTCGGCAGAAAAGAAAAAGCCGTTTGTTAAAGGTAAGCCAAAAGGTAGAGGTGGTAGAGTTGAAAAAAGAGCTGAATTAACAGAAGAGCAAGTACAGGCACAGATTAAAGAAACTCTAGCTAGGTTAACTGGCGGAGGAAAAAAGAAAGGTGTTAAGCACAGGAAAGATAAAAGGCAAGCTGCAAGTGATCAAGCAGACATAGCTGCTGAAATAGAAGCTGCTGAAAAACGAGTGCTGAAATTAACAGAATTCGTAACAGTAAGTGAGTTGGCAAGTATGATGGATATCGGAGTGAACGATATTATTGGAGCTTGTATGAGTTTAGGAATGTTTGTTTCTATAAATCAACGTTTAGATGCAGAAACCTTAACTATTATTGCTGAAGAGCATGGCTTCATGGTAGAGTTTATTTCTGCTACTGAAGAAAACGAAGTTGATTTAGATGTAGAAGATAATGAGGAGGATCTTGAGAACAGAGCGCCAATTATTACGGTGATGGGGCACGTTGATCATGGTAAAACTTCTTTATTGGATTACATTAGAAAAGCAAATGTTATCCAAGGAGAGGCTGGAGGTATTACGCAGCACATTGGTGCATATTCAGTTGAAGTAAAAGATGGTAAGAGAATTGCATTTCTAGATACACCTGGTCACGAGGCATTTACTGCAATGCGTGCAAGGGGTGCTCAAGTAACAGATGTTGTAATTGTTGTAATTGCTGCAGATGATAATGTGATGCCACAAACAAAAGAGGCGATTAACCATGCGCAGGCTGCTGGTGTGCCAATCGTATTTGCTTTTAATAAGATTGATAGAGATGGAGTTACTTCTGACAAGTTGAAAGAAGAGCTTTCTCAAATGAATATATTGGTAGAAGAATGGGGTGGGAAATTCCAGCATCAAGATATTTCTGCTAAAACAGGACAAGGTATTGATGAGTTGTTGGAGAAAGTTTTACTTGAGGCAGAGATGTTGGAGTTAAAAGCTAATCCTAATAAAAACGGAGTCGGTACTGTTGTAGAATCAGAACTTGATAAAGGTAGAGGTTATGTATCTACAATTTTAGTTCAGTCTGGAACGGTAAATATTGGAGATGTTGTTTTAGCTGGAGGTTATAGTGGTAGAGTAAAAGCAATGTTTGATGATCAAGGTCGTAATATGACTGTTGCAGGTCCATCTACACCAGTTTCTTTATTAGGATTAAATGGTGCGCCAAACTCTGGTGATAAGTTCCATATAATGGATGATGAGAAAGAAGCGAGAGCAATTGCAGAAAGAAGGTTACAATTACAACGTGAGCAAGGAGTAAGAACTCAGAAGCACATTACGCTTGATGAGATTGGGAGAAGATTGGCAATTGGAGATTTCAAGGAGCTTAACGTTATTATTAAAGGTGATGTTGATGGTTCTATTGAAGCGCTTTCTGATTCTTTACAGAAATTATCTACTGATCAGATTGAAGTTAATATTATCCATAAATCTGTTGGTGCAATTTCTGAAACGGATGTTATGTTGGCAGCTGCTTCTGAAGCAATTATTGTTGGTTTCCAGGTAAGGCCTTCTGCTGAAGCAAGAAGAGTTGCAGAAAGAGAGCAAATTGATATTAGATTATACTCTATTATTTATGCAGCTATTGATGAGATTAGAGATGCAATGGAGGGAATGCTTGCTGCTAAGATTGAAGAGAAAATTGTTGCAACTGTTGAAATTAGAGAAATCTTTAAAGTTTCTAAAGTTGGAACTATTGCAGGTTGTATGGTTCAAGATGGTAAAATTAACAGAAACAGTAAGGTCCGTTTGATTAGAGATGGAGTTGTTATTTATACTGGTGAACTTGGATCGTTAAAACGATTTAAAGATGATGTTAAAGAAGTTGGTAAAGGTTACGAGTGTGGATTGAATATCGCGAACTATAATGATATAAAAGTTGAAGATATTGTTGAAGCTTACGAAGAGGTAGAGGTGAAACAAAAACTATCCAAGTAACCAATATTGTTGGAGTACATACAAATTAAAAAAGCCCGATGAATTTCATTGGGCTTTTTTAATGAGTTTTTTATAGCTTTACTTTGAAAGCTCGTTTATTTCTATGTCATCACTGACAATAAAACTGTTGGGGAATTCTTTGCTGATAAATTTTTTATATTTTAAAGCTTCCATTTTAGTTTTAAAATCACCCACTCTTACTTTGTAGTAAGGTTGTTCGTAATCTAGGTGTGCTTTAGTTTTGGGATGAACTCTTAAAAAAGAAGCTCTAGTTTGATTAGCTGGCTGCCTTTTGTTTCCTGAATGAATTTGTACGCGATAGCCTTTTAAAGTGTACGTGGCTTTATATGTCTCGCCTAGTATGTCTATTCTGCTATCTTTAATAACAGTTGTCTTTTTTTGTAGCGAATCCGATTTTGCTTGACAAAAAATGGATTGACAAGTAAAAAGAGTAAAAAGGCTGGCTAATAAAATTTTCATAGTTAACATATTTGATTTCAAAATTACATTTTTTATCAAAACAATAAACGAACCAAATAATGAGAATTATCTCTGATATTATTTAGAATGATTCTAAATTAGTCCATTTATCTTTATTTTATTTTAAAAGATTTAGTAAAAACAAG
>JAQXDJ010000065.1 GCA_029251425.1 Vicingaceae bacterium | reverse complement strand
CCTAAAATAATAAGATTTGTTAAGATGGTAAACCATAAAAAGTATTGTCTGGTTTTGTCTTTTTTTATTTTGGTAAATTGTTGATTTAAATAGTAGTTAATGATTATTACTGAAATTAAAACTATAAGTGATGTTGTGCTGTTATAAGCAACAAAAAATAAACTAGAAAATAACAAAACAAGCCATCTTAAGCGTTGCGGAATGATGTAGTAAATAAAAGCTACCGCAGGTATAAATAAGACAAAATATAATGACTTAACTTCCATTGAAAATTACTTGTTTTCAATTCTTTCAATGACTAAATCACAAATATTACCGACTTGTTTTAATCCAATAACTTCTCTTAAGGCAAATTTTACGCTAAAGTGTTTTTGAATTTCCCCAATAAAAATGGCATGATTCAAAGAGTCCCATCCATCAACATCTTTTGCAGTGGTAGCTTCATTTATCACAATATCTGTACGTTCTAAAACTTCGTTTAAAAGGGTTGTTAATTCTGCTAAAACTTGTGCTCTGTTCATTGTTTGGATTTGTTCAAGCAAAATAAATAAAAATTTCCATACAACTTCATTCCGGTATTTAGCCATGCGTTTAAACCTTCTGTTGTAGATTGGGCAATAACTCTATCTGCACCATTTTTTAAGGCTTTGTGTTCGCAAAATGTAAATAGTTCTGATCCAAAACCTTTACCTCTTTCTTCTGGAAGCGTTACTACATGGTAAATTCCTGTAGTGTTATTGTGGTGAAACAATAGGGCGGTGGCTACTAATTTTCCGTTGGTGTAACCGCCATAAAATTCTACTGACTTATTGTTAAAACAGTTTTCAAATATGGAATTTTCAAGCGTTCCAAACCCTGAACTGGCAACTGTTGTCCAGTCTTTTAAATCTTCTTTTGATGTGATTTTTTTGATGGTAAGTTGTTGGTTGTTAGTTGTCTTAAATTCTGTTTTGTCAAGCTCTAAGCAAGACCATTCGGCTATTGGTGTAAATCCATTTGTTGTTAGTTCGTTTTCGTGCTCATCAACTTGTTCGGCAGTTAAAATGAGGTGTTGGGGTAGTTGTTTATTGGTTATTTTTGTAGCTAAATCACTAGTTGTAATTTGGTTTAGATCAATGTTGTAAATGAAATTGGGCCATGAAGAGTTGAGGTGTGAAATTCCTTTAAAGCCTTTTTCTTTGTGGTGTGTTGCAGAATTTTTCTTTGAGATAAACTCAAAAAACTCAAAAAGATGATTAATGATATGTTGTTGAGGGCTCATTTTTAAAGGTAACTCTTCAATTTATTAAGGTCTGTCTTTTGGTTTTTGTTAAGTGGTAAAGCTTCAATTTTAATGATTTTTGATGGAATCATGTAGCTTGGAAGGTTTGTTTTTAGTGTTGAGCTGAGTAATGTTTCGTCTGTTCTATTTTCTACAAAGAGCGCAATTTTATTGCTGTTAAATTGGTCTTTATAGCAGAGTGCTACCGGTTTAAATTCTGTAGAGTGTTGGCTGGCAAAATGTTCAATTTCAGCAAGTTCTACACGTTGTCCTTGTATTTTGACCTGATAATCTAATCTGCCGCAATAAAACAAGTGTCCATTATCATCTCTAAAAGCAAGGTCGCCAGTTTTAAAGCATTTTTCTTGAACTCCATTTATCGTTAAATAGTCAAATTTCCCTTCGTTTTCTAAAGGATTTAAATACCCATCAAAGACTTGTTCTCCAGAAATCCAAATTTCTCCTTTTGTACTGTTTTCAATAGTTTTACCATTGCTATCTACAATGTGTAGGTTAATGTTTTTAACTGGTTTTCCAATAGAAACAATTCCATTGTGTGAGCTATTTTTATTTCCCCATTGATGTGAGCTTGCCAAAATTCCTCCCTCAGAAGGGCCGTATAGATTAACTATTTGGCTATTTGGAGCGCATTTTAGCCACTCTTTAGCTGTTGACTTATAAAATGCTTCCGCTCCAACAAAAGTGTATTTAAGCTGTTTTAAATTAATTTCAGCATAATAGGGTTCTAGTAATTGTAGGGTAGAAGGCGCTGTAATTAAAACACTAATGTCATTCTCTTCTAAGGCTTGGTAGGTGGCTAAGTATTTAATGTCTTCAGGATTTACAGTCACTATTTTTGCGCCAATGCAAAGCGGTATTAAAAACGAAATAATAGACATGTCAAACGTTAAATCTGCCATTTGTAAAAACACATCTTCATCAGAAATAGAATAGTTTTCTGAAAGAAAAGAATCTACAAAAGCATTTAAGTTTTTATAGCTGATTGGAACCCCTTTTGGCGTGCCAGTTGTGCCAGAAGTAAATAGGGTGTAAGCGATGTTTTCTGGTTTAATTTTATTTAAAGTTATTGTTTTGGTTGTATTGTTTAAATTTCTGGTATTTAATACTTTAATTTCTGATGAAAATTTTTGTTCTGTAGGTTTTGAAGTTAGTAAAACATCTGGTTTTAGTGTTTTAATTATGTTTTTTAGCTTGTTGCTAGGTTCTTCAAAATTTAAAGGAATGTAGGTGTTTCCTGTTAGCCAAATCGCAATTATTGAAGCGTAAGTTTCTAAGTCATTATTAGTAGCAACAATTACTTTTTGTTGTGATTTGTTTTCAGCTAAAAGCTCGTTAGCAATTGCATTTACTTTCTGGTAAAATACTTCGTAGCTAAAGCTTTCTCCGTTTATAATAAAGGCAGTTTTGTCAGTCTGTTTTTCTGAGGTGGTTATTAGGGTAGAGAGTGAAATAGGGATCATTTTAATTTTTGAAAAATACTTCTGGTTATAATTGTTTTGAAGACCACATAGTATCCATATTTTTTGATAATAACGTAATTACTATTATCCATAATAAGTAGTCCTTCTTTTGTAATTCCTATTGATGAAGAATTTCCGTGTTGACCGAGTGGCTTTTTAAAGTATAGGTGTTTACCGTCTATGATTTCATACTTTCTTTTTTTCTTTTTGAGTTTCTTCTTTATCATTGACTCTATTTGAAGAGTATTCTCTGTAAAAGTGATTTTTCCAGTTTCATTATCTGTGTAACTATGTATTATCTTGTTTCTGTGAGCTGATCTTGATGAATTGTTTATGCTGTCTGAAATTTCAAATACTCCGCCTTCATATAATTTCCATTCACCAATTAGTTTGCTTAAGGTTATTTTTTCAAGGACTGTATCTAGTTTGACATGGCCTGATGTGGAATTAAAGCAAGTTTTATTGATGATAGAATCTTCATTTGATGTAAAGCAGGTAAGGCATTCTTCTGTCTTGTTAGGTCGGAAAGTAAAGATATTACTAACATCATTTGACCAAAAAGTAGTATCTAGTCTTGGAAGGGTTAAGTTGTTATTGAATGTATTGGATTGTCCAAGCCCACTAAACCCAATAATTAGCAATAACGATATGATGGATAGCTTTTTCATCCCTAATACCCTTCGTACATTTTAGGTCTCAAATTGGCTTGTTCAGGCTGGTTAATGGCTGTTTCAATCTTATCTAAAAATAATTGTTTGTCTCTACCAAGTATTCCTTTTAAAATGAGGTTGTTGGATGCATGGTCACTTCTAAAAATAGTCTCTTGCAATTCTAAGTGCTCCATAAAAGTGCGCATTTCAATAAACAATTCTTGTTGAGTTAACTCAATAAAATTGCCTTGGTAACGGTTTTTGTAATGTTCTAGGCCTTTATGAGCTGTTAAAACTAGTGTTGAAGCGTATTTTGGTTGTGTTTCGTTCAACACTTTTGCAGAGTTTATTGCATGTTGGTGAGTTAATTCTTGCCCTCCAACTCCGTTAATAATCATAACAGAACTATTCATGCCAACCGATTTAGATTTGTTCAGTCCTTCAATGGTGGTTTCAAATGTTTCTCCTTTTTGTATGCATTCTAAAACTTGGCTATCTCCCGATTCTACACCAACATAGAGTAGTGTTAGTCCGGCTTCGTAAAGCTCTTGTAATTCGCTTTCCGATTTTCGTGCTAAATTACTAGGTGAGGCGTAAGTAGAAATTCTGTTGAGTTTTGGAAAAGTATTTTTTAGCTTGGTTAATATTCTTAATAGTCTTTCTGTTGAAAGTACTAATGGGTCTCCATCAGCTAAAAACACTCTTCTTATTTGGTTAGCGTAAGGAATAAATGCATCAATATCTTTAAAAATAGCCTCCTCTTTACGAGCTTTAAATTGCTTTGAAGTGTACATTTCACAAAACGAACACTTGTTCCAGCTACATCCTAAAGTAATTTGAATAATTAGAGACCTAGCTTCGCTTGGTGGTCTAAAAAGTGGCTCGTTATATTGAATGGGAAAATGATTCATATCGTAAAAATACACAAACCGTTTAACACATTTTGCGTGATAAATTCTTTCATTATTTTTACTTTTGTGGCACAAAAATCACGAATGAAATATTGCTTAATCTTATTCTTTAACTTGATAGTGCAATTGTCTGTCTGTCAAAATTTTGATGTAAAATCAATCAATGCAAGAAGAATTGATTCTGCTCCAGTTATGGATGGTGTTTTAGATGATGAGGTTTGGGGTAATGCACAAATTGCGACTGGCTTTATGCAAGCAAGACCTTTTCCTGGAGCAAAAGCATCTCAAAAAACGGAGGTGAAAGTTTTGTATGACAATACAGCAATTTATATAGGGGCTAAGTTGTATGATGTTGCTAAGGATAGTATTATGAGGCAGCTGAGTCAAAGAGATAATGAAGGTAATACTGATTATTTTGCTGTTTTTATTGATACTTACAATGATGATCAGAGTGGTTATGGTTTTTCAGTTCAGCCAACAGGAGTGCAGGTTGATGCTCGTTATTCCCAAAATCAAGGTGAGGATATTTCTTGGAATGCGGTTTGGATGAGTGAGGTTACTATTGATAATGATGGTTGGTATGTGGAAATGAAAATTCCTTATTCGGCTATTCGTTTTCCTGAAAAAGGAGTTCAAGAATGGGGAATTAATTTTCAGAGAAGCATTAGAAGGCATAGGGAGATGGTTAATTGGAATCATATTGATCCAAAGGTGAACGGTTTTGTTAACCAATGGGGAGATTTGGCAGGAGTTAAAGGAATTGAATCTCCAGTTCGTTTGGCATTTTTACCTTATGTTTCTTCGTATTTAGAGCATTTTCCATTTAATGTAGAAGGAAAAAGTAATTACTCTAATTCGATTAATGGTGGGATGGATGTGAAATACGGAATTAATGATGCTTTTACTTTAGATATGACTTTGATACCTGATTTTGGGCAAGTACAGTCTGATAACCAGGTATTAAATCTTTCTCCTTTTGAAGTTCGTTTTGATGAGAATAGGCCTTTTTTTACTGAAGGTACAGAGCTTTTTAATAAAGGTGGATTGTTTTATTCTAGGCGATTAGGTTCAAGACCTATAAATTATTCATCAGCTAGTGATAATTTAGGTGTTAATGAATCTGTAATCAATAATCCTGCAGAGTCTCAACTGATTAATGCTACAAAAATATCTGGAAGAACAAAGAGTGGTTTGGGAGTTGGAGTTTTTAATGGGGTTACAAAAAATATGTTTGCTGAGGTAAAAGATAGTGTTAGTGGGCAAACAAGAGAGGTTTTAACAGACCCGTTAACGAATTACAATGTATTGGTGTTAGATCAAAACTTAAAAAACAATTCTTACGCAACGTTTATCAATACTAATGTTACTAGGAGTGGTTCTGTTTATGATGCTAATGTTAGTAGAGGGATGTTTAAGATTAATGATAAGAAAAATGTTTTCTCAGTAGAGGGAGGAGGAACTTTGTCTCAATTGTATTTTTCTGATTCGTTGAGTTTGGGGCATGCAATAGATCTTGCTGTTGAAAAAAATGGAGGGAATTTAAATTACGGAATTGAATATTTTGAAGAGAGTGATACTTATGATCCGAATGATTTAGGGTTCTTGTACAATAACAACAGCAGAGGTGGTAGTGTTTTTATGGAGTATAGAATTTTTGATCCTTTTTGGAAATTTTTAAATACTTGGTCGGAATTAAAAGTTGATTACGAGCGTTTATACAATCCAGATAAATTTACAACGCTTGGTATTTCGGCAGAAACAGGTGTTAATTGGCGTAACTTTTTGACAACTGGAGTAAATTATCGCATAGATCCTATTGAGATTTATGATTATTTTGAGCCACGGGTTTGGGGAAGATTTTATACCATACAATCGAGCCATAATGCTGGAGGGTTTATTTCTAGTGATTATCGTAAAACTTTTGCGTTAGATATCAATACTAATTTTAGGAAATTTGATGCTCATGGGCGTTACCGGTTCAACTATAGAATAAGTCCTAGGATTAGGTTTAGCGATAAATTTTCTATGGTTTATAGTTTTGAAAGAAATGGTTTTGTGGAGGATGAGGGTGCTGCTATTGATTTGGATGGGGAAGGGACGATTATAAATGGAGACATTATTTTTGGTAAAAGAGATCAGACGACCTATACCAATGTGCTTTCGGCAAGTTATATTTTTACCAATAGAATGGGATTAACGTTTCGAGCTAGGCATTATTGGTCAAAGGTGGATTACAATTCATTTCATATTTTGGATAATGAGGGCTATTTAACGGCTTCAAATTACACTGGGGTAGCTTTGGGTGGTGAATCATTACATAATACAAATTTCAACGCTTTTAGCGTTGATATGGTATATCGTTGGGTATTTGCTCCGGGTAGTGAGCTAAGTTTGGTATTTAAAAGCAATTTAACAGCTTTTGATAATAATATTGCGAGATCTTATTCTGATAATTTTAAAAATACATTAGAATCAAAAAAAACAAAAAGTATTTCTTTAAAGCTGTTGT
>JAQXDJ010000053.1 GCA_029251425.1 Vicingaceae bacterium | reverse complement strand
TGTTTCAAAAAATAACTCTTCTGTATTAATTACTTTGGTGCCACTAATACCATCTTTAACAGTAAGCTCAATATTAAAACGAGAAGAATCTTCACGGAAAAGCACAAGAGGTAAAGAATCATAAGTATTAAACTCTTTTAGCTCTACAGTACTAACTCTACCACCTTTATTTGAAATGGTAATTTTAACTTTTTCATTTTCAATAATGTAATCTTGTTTTTCTCCTACCGAGCTATTAGCAAAACTCCCGTACTTAACTAATGTTTGGATGTTTTGAATAGAATCTAACGTTTGTGCTTTGTTGCTATCTATAACTGTCGTTGGAAGATTTGCAGTTACAGTATCTGTATTTTCTGATGTTACTTCAGAAGGTTTCTCATCAACTTGTTCTTGCTTTGCTTTATCTTGCTTTTCCTGCTCTGCTTTAGCTTTAAGTTCCTCTTCGCTAGGCTGAGTAAGGTAAGTGGTTACCAATAGGATTGCTCCGATTAATAGTAATCCAATTATTGAGTTTTTGTCAAATCCTTTTGCACTCATTGTATTTGTTGTCTAAAAGTTAAGGTAGATTTTAATTGTTTACGGTTTGTGCTTGTTGTTCAGCAACTAAAGATGTTGCCTTAACAAAGTTTACAAAAAGTGGGTGAGGGTTGATAACAGTACTTTTATATTCTGGATGAAATTGAGCACCAACAAACCAAGGGTGATTTTCAATTTCTACTATTTCTACCAAATTATTATCAGGATTAATTCCTGTTGCTTTCATTCCTGCAGCTTCAAAAGCTGATTTATATTCGTTATTAAACTCGTAACGATGTCTATGTCTTTCAGAAATATCTGTTTCAGCGTAAGCATCATAAGAATTAGATCCTTCAGCAATACGACAAGGATAAGTTCCTAAACGCATCGTACCACCTTTTTCAGTAATATCTCTTTGTTCTTCCATTAAGTAGATTACTGGATTAGTAGTATTCTCTTCCATTTCAGTAGAGTGAGCATCAGTGTGGTTTAATACATTTCTTGCAAATTCAATAACAGCGGCTTGCATTCCCAAACAAATCCCTAGAAAAGGAACGTTATTTTCTCTAGCAAATTTAATGGTTGAAATTTTACCTTCAATTCCTCGTTCCCCAAATCCTGGTGCAACTAAAATACCATTTAATTTACCAAGTTTTTCTGAAACATTACCATTGTTAATTCCTTCTGAATGAATCCATTCAATATTAACCTTAGTATCATTTTGAGCTCCAGCATGAATCAATGCTTCCGCAATTGATTTATATGAATCCTTTAACTCAATGTATTTCCCAACTAAACCAATTGTGGTTTCGTTTTTAGGATTTTTAATTTTATTTAAAACTTCGTTCCAAGCTGTTAAAGTAGGTTCTTCTTTGTGTGATAAAGAAAGTTTATCTAAAACAATTGTATCTAAACCTTCGGCTTTCATTAGGTTCGGAACATCATAAATTGATTTAGCATCAATTGCTTGAATTACTGCTTTTGGAGCTATGTTACAGAACAATGCCACTTTTTCTTTAACTCCTTCAGTTAATTTGTGTTCTGTTCTCAATGCTAAAATATCTGGTTGAACTCCAGATTCTAACAATTGTTTAACAGAGTGTTGTGTTGGCTTTGTTTTTAACTCACCAGAAGCTGCTAAATAAGGAACTAATGTTAAGTGCAATACAATACAATCGAAATTTGGTTCCCATTTTAACTGACGAACAGCTTCAACGTAAGGTAGAGATTCAATATCTCCAACAGTACCACCAATTTCTGTAATTACAATATCGTATTTACCAGTGTTACCCAATAATTTAATTCTTCTTTTTATTTCATCTGTAATGTGTGGAATAACTTGTACCGTTTTTCCTAAATAAGCCCCTTCACGTTCTTTATTAATTACGTGTTGGTAAATTCTACCAGTAGTAACATTATTTGCTTGTGAAGTTGAGACATTTAAAAAACGTTCATAATGACCTAAATCTAAGTCTGTTTCTGCGCCATCATCTGTTACAAAACATTCACCATGCTCGTAAGGATTTAAAGTCCCTGGATCAACATTAATATAGGGGTCTAATTTTTGAATCGTTACAGAGTATCCTCTGGCTTGTAAAAGTTTGGCTAAAGATGCTGCTATTATTCCTTTTCCTAAAGAGGAGGTAACTCCTCCTGTAACAAAAATATACTTAGTTGATGATGGCATTTAATCGTTTTTCAAAATATCACGCAAAGGTATAAATAATCCTAGTTTCTTAGGGGATTTAGAATAAGATTTTTTCTTATTTATACTTATTAATGAAATAGATTCCAATTAAGATGATTACAATGCTAAATATTTGAACCAAATTAATATTTTCACCATCTAAAACACCCCAAAAAATAGCAATGATTGGAATTAAATAAGTAACACTTGTTGCAAATACTCCTGAGGTTTTTTTGATGAGCATATTAAATAGAATTACCGAAATTACTGTCCCAAATATGGCTAAAATAGCAATGTAAAATAGTGCAATTCCAGAAGAGCTATGATTGATTGTTGTTGGTAAAAAATTGGTAGAGAATAAATAGATAAGAATAGGAGGTCCTATAAATAAGAATGACGTAGCGGTAATTTTTAATGAGCCAATATCTTTTAAGTATTTATTGATGGTATTTACACTAATGGCGTAGCACATAGTTGCTGCAACAACATAAAAAGTATAAGATAATTGAGAGTCTCCAAGGTCTAATCCGTTTGATGTAATTAAGCCTACGGCTCCAATTAAACCGATAAATGCTCCAATAAACCGATTGGCTTTAAATTTTGTTTTAAAAAGGATAACACCTAAAAGTAAGGTGAATAAAGGGACCAATGAGTTTAGCATTCCTGTTAATGAGCTAGATAACCCTGTTTGAGCTTTTGTAAATAAAAAAGCAGGAATTCCATTGCCAAAAATTCCTACAACGGCTAAATATTTCCAATATTTACGTTCTATTGTTTTAAAATGCTTTATTGCAAATGGAATTAAACAGATAAAAGAAACCGCCATTCTTAATGCCGCAACTTCATTGTGGGTATAAACTTCTAAACCTCTTTTCATTAATATAAAAGAGCTTCCCCAAATAAATGCGAGGAAGAGAAGGATGATCCATTGCCAACTTTTTTTATTTAAATCAAAAAAACTCAAATCTGTAATTTGAGGCAAATGTAACGACTATTCTATTCAATTAATTCTTAACTTTGTATTATAATTTTAAAGGTATATTGATATGAAATTATTTAACAGAACATTTATTTTAATTGCAATTGCAACATCTGTGGTAGCATGTGGTGGAAACGAAACTCCTAACGATAGTGATGCAGCAACTACTGAACTAGCTGCGGGAGAAACTCAAACGGTTGATTATGCTGTTGAAGGTATGGTTTGCGCAATGGGATGTGCAGCAACTATTCAAAAAGAAGTAGCTGATATTGATGGGGTAACTATTTCTGAAGTAAATTATGAGGATGAAAAAGCACATTTTGAGTTTGATCCTTCAAAAACAACTGAAGCGGCAATAAAAGCGAAAATTGCTACAATTGCTGATGGACAATATGTTTTGTCTTCATGGGAGGAGAAAGAAGAAGTAACTGAAGAGGCTGTGGAAGCGATAAATGAAGAAGAAGTTGCAGAAGAGGAAGAATCAATGGTGCAGGTAAGTTTACCAAGTTTTAAGGTCCCAAACTTATTTTCATTATTGTTAAATCAACTTTAAGAATTTGAAAAAAAGAAATTAATTTAAAGCGTTAACCATTGGTTGACGCTTTTTTTGAAACTAAAAAATGCTAAAAAACAATTCTCATAAAGCTGTAATCATTTGGTTGTTGACTGGATGCGCTTTAATTTTTTTAATGGTTGTTATTGGTGGTATAACCAGGCTAACAGAATCGGGTCTTTCTATGGTAGATTGGAAGCTGTTTATGGGGGTGGTGCCACCATTAAGTGAGCAAGATTGGGTAGAAACGTTTAATCAATACAAACAGTTCCCTGAGTACAAAGAGGTAAACTTTATGTTTACGCTAGAAGAGTTTAAATCTATTTTCTTTTGGGAATATTTACACCGTTTAATTGGTAGGTTAATTGGAATGATTTTCATTATTCCTTTTGTATATTTTTTAATTAAAAAGGAAATTACAGGAAAATTAATAGGGCAGTGTACCATAATTTTATCAATGGGAGCTTTTCAAGGGTTTTTGGGTTGGTGGATGGTTAAGAGTGGGTTAATTGATAATCCGGATGTAAGTCATTACCGTTTAGCAGTACATTTAATTGCTGCATTTTTAACTTTTGCTTACACTTTTTGGGTGGCCTTAAGTTTAATCTATAAGTCTGAGGAAAGGCTAAATGTTCCATTTTTAAGAAAGTGGGTGAGCGTGTTGTTTGTGTTAGTTGTTATTCAAATAATTTACGGGGCTTTTGTTGCGGGTTTAAATGCAGGATTTATTATGAATACTTACCCTAAAATGGGAGATAGTTGGTTTCCCGAATCAATAATTGCAATGAAACCCTTATGGGTTAATTTTATTGATGGAATTAGTGGAGTGCAATTTATGCACCGTATTTTAGCGCACATTGTGGTTGGTTTGGTATTGTTTATTTTATTGAAGAGTTCTCAATTTGAAATTAACAAAATTCAAAAAAATGGTTTAATTGCAATTTTGGTAATTGTTTTTATGCAATTTATGTTAGGAGTATTTACCTTATTGTATGCCGTGCCAGTTTGGTTAGGAGTAACACATCAGGTAGGAGCATTTTTCTTATTGGGTGCAGTAGTTTATTCGTTGAATAGTTTTAGGAAGGGGTAGAATTATTTAACAGCTATTGGTAAGTTTTGATATTCTTCAAAACAGTTTACAATTTGATCAACTAAATTATAATGTGAAGAGAACTCAATAAAGTGCTCTGTAAAATCACAATATTCCATAAACGATTTTATTTGAGATTCGTCTTTAAGTAGAGTAGCTTGAGAAACAATATTACTATTGAATTTAGTGGCTAAAAATGCTTTGTGTTTATCTCTTGCTAATAATTTTAGATAATTATTCTTGTCTTTAATTCGTTTGTTAAATTTAGCTGCAATACCAGAAATAGGTCCATTAAAGGTGATTTTCATGTTAAGGTTGCTTGGGTTAAATGGTTTGACTAGAGCCATTATGCTAGGGTTAATTTTGTTTTTTGCAGTATCTTTTAATTCAAGGTTTACAAATGCCTCTTTAAATTCTTCGAAATTTTTATATGGTAAGACAGTGTAGGGTTCAATGATATAAGTTTCCTTTTTTAAATAAATATTGGTTGTAATTTCTGAAGCTTCAATTTTTAAAGAATGATAGCCAATAAAAGAGATTAATAGTGTGTCGTTTAATTCTGTTTGAATTGTAAAGTCTCCATTGTTATTGCTTACAACTCCAATTTTGGAATTAAGGTTTATAATATGAGCTCCTGTAATTATAGTAGAATCGTACTGACTTAAAATTTTAGCATCAGTAACTGATACTTCCTGTGCGATTAGAAGTGGAGCACTAAAAATAAAGATTGTTGTAAAAGCTATAATTCGTAATAAATTCACTTTACAAATTTACACAACTATTTGATTCTGAAATGTTAAGAAGTCTTAAATTGTTTTTAGATAAGGATAACCTAATTGCTATCCTGAATTTGATTCAGGGTTTTCTAATTGTTAGATAGAGAGTTGCTTTTAAGCTTCCCAAGATTAGTCTTTAGCTGATTTTTCTTCATAATTTTAGGTGTTTGATATATGATAACATCAAAACCACCTGAATCTTTTTTTTGATTTTCAGTAAGAATCATATATAAGATATTAAACTTAATTCCTTTTTCAATATGAGAATATATGTGGCGTTTAAAGAATTCACTTTTTGTTACAACATCTGTAAAAGAATGGCCTTGAATGAAGGCAACTTTTTTCTTGTTAAAAGAGAACGTCTTTCTTTTCTTTTGAAAGATAGTATCTAATAATTTATACTCAGCTTCATTTAGTAAGGATTTTTCATCGTGTTTTGAATGAATTTGACCAAACCCAGTAAATCCAAGAAGAAGTAAAAGTGATATGACTAAAGCCATTCTCATTTCCACTCAAAAGTTTCGAAGAGGTGAGTAATGTCTTCTTTTACAAAATTTAACACAGGCTGTATAGAATCTTGGTTAGGAATGTTGTTAAAATATAAAGAGCCCCTCAAAAAATGATTGGTACTGTCTGTTAAATGAAATTGGTATG
Source organism: Vicingaceae bacterium (assembly GCA_029251425.1). Classification (GTDB taxonomy): domain Bacteria; phylum Bacteroidota; class Bacteroidia; order Flavobacteriales_E; family Vicingaceae. Next base: position 1,535 of record JAQXDJ010000053.1, on the reverse strand, counting down.
CAGAAGCTGCATTTCCTTCAATTTGGTAAACTAAACCGTAAACCTTTTTCTCAGGAAAGCTGATGATTTGTTGTTCAATATCAAAAGCTTTAACGGTATGTTTAAAAGCTAACAAACGAGATTCTTCTAAGTATTTGTTTAGGTTGGTTTCAATAGGTTTGTAGCTTAAATAAACACTTGCGTTTAAATCATCAAAAACCAAATCGAACCAACAAGGTTTGTCTGGATTATTAATGTTTTGCTTGGTAGAAGCATAGGTTGGTATTTCAAAAACAAAGGGACAGTCTTTCTCTAAAACTTTGTATTCTTTTTGAGGTAAGTCTATTCTAAAATAACCAGAAGGTTTTGGTGTAAAAGAATCTCCTCCACAACTAATTAATATTGTAGAAATTAATAAAATGAATAGTGTATTTTTTTTCATAAAAATATTTTACTCTTGTTCAGTTTCGTTTTCAGCTTCTCCAATCAAAATTTTCACACGTTTTACTCTTCTTTTGTCAGCTGCTTCAATAATAAACGAAAAGTGTTTGTGATTTATTTTTTCATTCTTTTGTGGTATTTTTCCCGCAATTCCAATAATTAAACCAGCTAAAGAATCTGCTTCATTTCTTACTTCATCAAAAATAGACTCATCTTCTAAATCAATAATTTTAAATAAGTCATTTAACCCTGTTTTTCCTTCAAAAACATAGGTGTTATTATCTAGTTTGGAGTAGGTAATATCGTCTGTATCAAATTCATCACTAATCTCTCCAACAATTTCTTCTAAAACATCTTCTAGCGTAATTATTCCAGCAGAACCTCCATACTCATCAACAACAATGGCTAAGTGTATTTTTAATTCTTGAAATTCATCTAATAAATCATCTAGCTTTTTGTTTTCTGGCACAAAAAACGGGTCTCTAACCAAACTAACCCAATTAAAATTATCAGCATCTTGTATGTGTGGTAACAAGTCTTTAATGTAAAGTAGTCCAATTATTTGGTCAAACGATTCTTCACAAACAGGAATTCTAGAATGGCCACTCTCTAAAATGATTTCTATCACTTCATTAAATGGAGTATTTTTTTCAATTGAAACAACATCAACTCTCGATTTCATTACTTGTTTAACACTTGTTTCACCAAACTTAACAATGCCTTTTAAAATTCTGTGCTCATCTTTATTTTCTGGAATATCTTCAGTTAAATCAAGTGCTTCAGAAAGTTCCTCAACAGAAATATCTAGCCCTTTTTTCTTTACTTTTTTATCAATAATTCCTGTAGAATAAATTAATAAAGAACTAATGGGTTTAAAAAATGATTTTAAAATAGTTATTGGTGTTGCCATTGTTTTAGCTAAAAACAAGGCATGTTTTGTAGCATATACTTTTGGAATTACTTCGCCAAAAAGAAGTAGAATAAATGTAATTCCAGCAACTTCAATTAAAAAAGAAGCCCATATAGGAAGCGATGCGAAGTTGAAAGAGTTATTAATCGTAAATGTAGATAGAATAATAATAGCCACATTAATAAAATTATTAGAAATTAAAATG
>JAQXDJ010000002.1 GCA_029251425.1 Vicingaceae bacterium | reverse complement strand
TTCTATCTAAAGAAATAGGAGGATTTACACCTCCTCCAGATTACGAGTAACAATATGAAATACAAAAAAAAATATATCCAAGTTAAGAATAAATCTATGGCTTATAGTCATGAATTTAAAGATGCTAAACGCTCTGAATTAGAATTTAAGATAATACATCATTTTGATAATTTTTATTTGTTGAATATCAAACCTTTTACAGGAAGGCACCATCAAATTAGAGTTCAGTTATCTACAATTGGTTGTCCAATAAAAGGAGATTTAAAATATGGATTTAATCGTTCAAATCCTGACGCCTCCATTTCTTTACATGCTAGAAAAATTGAATTTTTACACCCAGTAAAAAAAGAACCTTTAGTTATTGTTGCTAAACCAAACCCTAAAGACCCGCTATGGTCAGTAGCTGGAAACTTATTTAAAGATTAACGCTTTAACATTTTTTAAGACTCCTTAACATTTCTTAAAAAAGAAATTAAGACATCATTACGTTTTTTGAGAAAAATTTTAACTCTTAAATAAATACGTTATGAAAACAGAAATCAAAACTATTACATTAGGATTAGCATTAGCTGTTGGTGGCGGATTAACATCTATTGCCATTTACAAGCAGTTTGAATCTCCTACTAAAAATTATGTTCAAAATCATGAGCTATCAAGCAACAACCACTTTACAAGTAATAATTTAGATGTAGTACAACCTACAAACTTAGAAATTGCTGCAAATCGATCTATTAACGCAGTAGTTCACGTTAAAACAGAAATATTATCTAATAGACCAGTAGATCCTTTTTTTCAATATTTTTACGGTAAAAGGCAACAGCCACAACTTGCAAAATCTTCTGGTTCAGGAGTTATTATATCTAATGATGGATTCATTGTAACCAATAATCATGTTATTGATAAAGCTCAGAAGATTTCTATCACATTAAACAACAATAAATCTTATGATGCTGAAGTTATAGGAACAGATCCTAATACTGATTTAGCGTTATTAAAAATTGATGAGGAAGAGCTCCCTTTTATAGTTTATGGAAATTCTAATGATATAAATATTGGCGAATGGGTTTTAGCTGTTGGAAACCCTTACAACTTAACATCTACAGTAACTGCTGGTATTGTAAGTGCTAAAAGTAGAGATATTAATATTTTACAAAACGATCCGTATAGCGGCATGTCTGCAATCGAATCTTTTATACAAACAGATGCAGCTGTTAATCCTGGAAATAGCGGTGGTGCTTTAGTCAGCTCAACTGGAGAATTGATTGGAATTAACTCTGCTATTCAATCTAAAACTGGTTCATATTCAGGTTATTCTTTTGCAATTCCTGTAAACATTGTTAAAAAAGTAGTAAAAGATTTAAAAGAATTCGGAAATGTACAACGCGCTTTTATTGGAGTTAGTATTAGAAATTTAGATGAGTCACTTGCTAAAGAAATTGGAATTGAAGATATAAATGGAGTATATATTAATGAAACTATTGAAAGTGGTTCGGCTGCTCAAGCAGGAATAAAATCTGGTGATGTTATTAAAATGGTTGGAAGTAAAACCATTAAAAACGTAACTGAATTACAGGAACAAATTAGCCAATTTAGGCCTGGAGACAAAGTTATGATAACCCTAAATAGAGATGGCGAGCTTAAAGAATTGCCTGTTGTCTTAAAAAATCAAAATGGAAATGAAGATGTAATTGACAATTCTATTAATAAATCGTTAAAATTATTAGGTGCAAAAATTATAGATGCAAGTGATAAAGAATTAAAGCAGTTAAAAATTAAACAAGGAGTTAAAGTTGCAGAGCTTTATAGTGGAAAATTACGTAGCGTTGGAGTTCGAGAAGGTTTTATCATAACAAGTATAAACAGAACTAGTGTTTCAACTGTAGAAGATCTAACAACTATAATAAACAACGCTAGAAGTGGAATTTTTATTGAAGGAATTTATGGAAATGGACGAAGAGAATATTTTGCTTTTGGTGTTTAATCTAGTATGATTTACAAAAAAAGCCTGAGTGAATTTCACTCAGGCTTTTTTGTATTTATAAATTCTAGTGCTTATTTTTTGCCTTTCGCTATCATAGCATCAACACCACTTGTAAAAGCAGCAGTTCCTTTAACATAACCAGTTTTACCTAGTGCATCTATATTAAATTTTCCTTCTTTGTCTTTTCCTAAATTAAACACCCATATTGTTGGGTAACCTGTTACGTTAAATGCTTTTGCAAGGTTATAGTTTTGTTGTTTAATATTTTCTGGTAATTGAAACCTTCTTGGAAAATCTAATTCAATTAGCACAACATTTTTTGCTGCCCATGCTTTAAATTCTGGTGTATCAAAAACTTCTCTTTTTAATTTAATACACCATCCGCACCAATCTGTACCAGTAAAGTTTGCTAATATAGGTTTACCTGTTTTTTTAGAAACTTCATAAGCTTCATTAATATCAACAAGCCATCCCTTTGCATGCGCTTTATATTCACTTTTTACTACTCCAGATTGAGCTTTAACTGATGACATTCCAATCATCATTAATATTATTATAGTTGTTTTAAGTGCTTTCATCATTTATATTTTTTTGATGTTTTATCAAACTTTATACCAAGTTGTTTTTTATCTAATTCCGTGCATTAATTTTTTTAACAATGGATTTAAAGCTGTTACAGCCAAACCAGAAACTACAGGAATTATTGTGAAAATTAAAAAGAAAGTAGTCATATCATATTGAGAAGTAATTTCTTCAATCATTCCTCCCATTGAACCTGCTAACTTATTCCCAATTGCAATTGCCAAATACCACATTCCAAACATAAAACCTATCATACGAGCAGGAACTAGTTTACTTACTTGTGATAATCCTACAGGTGATAAACAAAGCTCACCAAGTGTATGGAACAAATATGCTAAGATTAACCAAATCATACTAACTCTTACAGCTCCAGCTTCTGCTCCTTGAGGGATAGAAGATGAACCAAAAGCTAATATTCCAAATCCAATCCCTAATAAGATTAAACCAATACCATATTTAGCTGCTGAAGAAGGATTATACTTACTCTCCCACCATTTTGAGAAAAATGAAGCAAAAGCAATAATAAAGAATGAATTTAAAATACTAAACCATGACACAGTCACTTCTGTAGATTCTGCAGAAAATTCTCTAACTAACATTAATACAACAATTGCCCATACTCCAGCAAAACTAATTGCTAAAACAACATTTGAAATAGGTATTTGTTTATACGTCTTTTTAAATAAAAGAAATAATACCCATGAAATAATTGCCAAAGGAACCACAGTTAAAAATGTGTTTACAATATTAAATATTGTAGCAGCGCTACCTTCTAAGACTCTATCAGTGTAATCTCTAGCAAATAATACTAAAGAAGTTGCTCCTTGCTCAAAGGCCATCCAAAAGAAGACGGTAAAGAAAGCAAATATGATTAATGCAATCATTCTATCTCTAACTATTCTTTCATACCTTATTATTCTTGAAGTAACTAAAAATAGGAATAAGCCTAATCCAATTATTGTAATAACTAAAGGTCCAGAAAGTGTACTTGCACTCACTAAGAATTCTTCTGGTAAAAGGTTTAACCCTCCAATCTTAGATGCAGGGTCATTAAGTAAATATAAAAACCCAATAACAGAAGTAATAGCTATTAAAATTTTATCTAAAACAGTAAATTTATTAGGAACATAATCCAATACTTTTTTAGATTTTTCTTCTTTCGTTTCTCTTTTAGGTACATCCCCAATGTTACCAAACAGTGGTCTAGCTAAATAAAACTGAAACGTTCCTAGTAACATAAAAATTCCTGCAAGTCCAAAGCCCCAAGCCCATCCAAACTTCTCAGCTAAGTAACCACAAAGCATCATTCCAAAAAAAGCACCTGCATTAACACCCATATAAAAAATAGTGTATGCACCATCTTTTTTCTCTGGATGCTTCTCATACATTTGAGAGATAATAGAAGTCATGTTTGGTTTAAAGAAACCTGTACCTAAAACTAAAAGCGCCAATCCAATATATAATGAAGCTTCTGTTTCAAAAGCCATAGAAGCATGCCCTAAAGTCATAATTAATGCTCCAATAACAACAGCCCAACGGTAACCTGTTAATTTATCTGCAACAATACCCCCCAATATAGGCGTTAAGTATAAAAGTCCAGCATAAGTACCAAATAAAGCTCCGGCATTTGCTGAAGACCATCCCCAACCAGGAAAATCAGTTCCTACAACTGCCATTGTTAAAAAGTTAACCAATAAAACTCTCATTCCGTAGAATGAAAATCTTTCCCACATTTCTGTAAAAAACAATACAAATAATCCTGCAGGATGACCTAATACGTTTGATTTAAAAAAGTTGTCTGTGTCTGTTGTAGTTGTTGTGCTCATAATTTATGCTTCTTTATCTGCTAATTCAAAACCTTCATTTTCTTCGTGATTACTTCCTTCTATATCTTCAGCACCATGAACTAATCTATTCAATGGTTTTAATAAAGCTATTACTAAAAATGCAAATACAACTGTGAAAATTGTAATCCCAATAAATATAGTGTATTCACCAAAATTTTCCGAATGCTCTCCCAATATACCAGCAACCTTACCTCCTAATCCTGTAGCTGCAAAATATAATCCCATCATAAGTGATGCATACCTCACAGGAGCTAATTTTGTAACAAAAGATAAGGATACAGGTGAAGAACATAATTCTCCAATGGTATGAAAAAGATAAGCCATAACTAACCATAGCATACTTGAGCTGCCTGATGAATCATATTCTCTAACTGCAAAGACCATAAAAACGAATCCAAGCCCCATTATCATAGTACCTGTAGCCATTTTAAATAAAGCAGAAGCTTCTTTATTTTTCAGCTTCCTATTAGCCCAAATGTTTGCAATCCAGACTGCAAATATTAAAATAAATCCAGCATTTAATCCTTGAAAAATTGGTGTTGGAACTTCCCAACCTAATAACATTCTATCTGTTTTGGTTTCAGTATATAATGACATCAAACCTCCTGCTTGCTCAAATGCACCCCAGAAAACAATTACTAACATGAATGATAATAAAACGACTAGAAACCTGTCTTTTAAAATTTGTGTTTCTAAGTCTTTATATATCATCATTATCATACCTGCTACAAGAGATAAAAATATAAATAAAGCTCCGTACCCCCAATGATCTACAGATTCTATTGAAAACCCAAATTTTAAAA
>JAQXDJ010000069.1 GCA_029251425.1 Vicingaceae bacterium | reverse complement strand
TGGAAGAGCTTCTGACTATTTTTTAAACCCAAGATAAATTAAAATTTTGAACAATAAAGTAGCTGTTGTTATTCTTAATTGGAATGGTAAATCATTCCTCGAACAATTCTTACCTTCTGTAGTTAAAAACTCTTCAGGAGCTCGAGTAGTTGTTGCTGACAATAACTCTACTGATAATTCCATTTCCTTTTTAAAAGATAACTATCCTTCAGTTGAATTAATTCAACTGGAACAAAATTTTGGTTTTGCTGGAGGTTACAATAACGCTTTAAAGCAAGTTGACTCAGAATATTATGTTTTGTTAAACTCTGATGTTGAAGTAACTAAAAATTGGTTAACACCAATGTTAAATTTATTGGAAATTGATAATTCTATTGTTGCCTGCCAACCAAAAATTAAAGACTTTAACAATAAAGAGTATTTTGAATACGCTGGTGCGAGTGGTGGTTTTATAGATAAATATGGCTACCCTTTTTGTAGAGGAAGAATTTTTGAGACCTTAGAAAAAGATGAGAATCAATATGATAATGTTGAAGAAATTTTTTGGGCTTCAGGCGCGAGTTTGTTTATAAGGTCAAAAGAATATCACTCAATTGGAGGCTTAGATGAGTTCTTTTTTGCACACATGGAAGAAATTGATTTGTGTTGGCGATTAAAAAACCAAGGACATAAAATTATGGTTTGCCCCTCCTCTACTGTTTATCATGTTGGTGGCGGAACACTAAACAAAGTAAAACCTCAAAAAACATTTTTAAATTTTAGAAATAGCTTACTCACACTGCATAAAAATTTACCTAAAAAAGAACGTTTTAGTGTTATTTTTATTCGATTACTTTTAGATGGAATTGCTGGGTTTAAATTTTTAGTGGCAGGACAACCAACGCATACCTGGGCAATTTTAAGAGCACACTTCTCATTTTACGGAGCTATTTCTCAAAATAAAAAGAAAAGACTCAAAAATTCTACTCCTAATTTAACTGGGAAAATCAATAAAAGCATTGTTAAAGAATACTTCTTAAACAAGTGTAAATTCTATAGTGATTTAGTAAAATAACCACTGTTATTCTTGTAATAACAGTAAGAAAGTGTAAATTAGCCGCCAAATCAAATTTTGATAAAAGAATGGGAAGACCAGCAACGAAACCAACAAAGCTTAAAGACGGATTTTATTTAGAGATTAGAAATAAAGGAAGTAAGTCTGGAATTAAGATTATGAGAGAGACTGAAAAGGCAATGAACATTGCTATTAGAGAGTACGAGAAAGTTAAAGATGTTGTTATTTTAGGAGAATTTGTTAACGGAAAACCAGTAGCCAAAGCAAAAAAGAAAAAGTAATTTACTTACTTTTCTAACTCAGCCAGTTTTATTATTATTTTTTCCATCTTCTTTTTCATTTCAAAAGAAGTGCAGTTATAATTATTAGCAATTATAGCGAATGCAATCCTATGCTTATTTTTAGCAGTAACATACCCTGCGTAACTTTTAACTCGAGTCATTGTACCACTTTTAGCGCTTATTTTCCCGTGAGCAACTGTCCCTTTTGCAAAATTTCTCATAGTTCCTGATTTACCAGAAACTGGTAGCGACTTAAAAAATAAATCTTTGTACTTGCTTTCATTCATATATTTTAAAATACCTACTAGCTGCTTGGCTGTAACACCATTAAAACGAGAAAGCCCACTACCATCATTCACATAAAAGCCATCTACATCTAATTCCTTTTGTTTCCAAAAAAGAGTTGTTGCTTGTGTTCCCGAACCAACATCTCCACTCCCATACCTATTTAACCCTATCTGATTCATTAAATGTTCTGCATACAAATTAATACTATGCATATTTGTTAAAGTTATAATGTCAATCAATTTGGGAGACCAAGTGGTTAAAATAGTTCGTTTTTTTTCTTTTGAAATAACTACTTCATCATTTTTTAACCTTCTTATTGTTGTTGATGGATTGGCTAGTTTTATTCCCAATCCTCTTAGTTCCATATCTAACTCAAATGCAGTTAAATACGCAGGATCGGGAACCGAACCTTTTACCATAAAATTTTCTTTATTAGTTGGTATTCCTCCTTTAACAATCCTACTTTCCTGATAAGGTGCTCCAAAAATATATGACAAATCTTTATGGGTAATCATACCTTTAACACCATTTTCAAATTTCAGATTAGGAATATAAGGATATACGCAAGTAATTTCTGTAGAGTCACCTTTTCCTAATGACGAAAACTCAACTTTACACTTGTTTTCGTAAATGGATAAACCCGATGGACCAGCACCATAATAGTTACCTAAATCTGCCCAAATCCAAGTTGCAGGAATCATTTGCTCATCAAATATAGTTGCATCAGCTATCACTCTTCCATTAATAGAATCTATACCTAAATTAAGAATTGCTGTTGCCCACTTATTTATAAAATTTCCATACTGTCTTTTAAAACGATCAGAACCTAAACATGGATCTCCCCCTCCATCAATGTATATGTTTCCATTTAACACACAATTAGAGTCTATTTTTCCGGTATATTTAATTCTTGTAGGAAAACGCTTATTAGGTCCTAAAATTTCTAAAGCTGTAGCTGTTGTTACTAATTTCATGGTAGATGCAGGTACTAAACTTCTACTAGAAGAAATACCCCCAATCATTTTGTTAGAATCTACATCTAATGCATAAAAACTGATTGAAGCATTTTTTAAATCTTCATCGGCAACTAAACTTTTTAAAGCCAACTTCACCTCTTTGGTAGTTTGAGAAAAACCTCCAACACTCAACAAAACAGCTATTATAAAAAGAAGACTTCTCACTAATTTTTAATTTGTTTGGTTGAATACGTGTGTGCTAATTCTAACTTTTTAAAACGTTCTTCATCAATTAAAGAACATCCAGATTCTAATAATTCAAACACTTCTATTTCTCTTTCTTTATGATAAGGCTTAGAAGTTTTAAAAATATCTAATTCATCTGCAAATTCAGCTAATGTATGTTTTGTAAAATCTAAAGTTTTATTTTTAGATGTAATTCCTATTAATACCATTTCAGCATCATCGCACTTAAAAGATTTAATATCATTAGCTGTTATGT
>JAQXDJ010000421.1 GCA_029251425.1 Vicingaceae bacterium | reverse complement strand
ATATTTGAAAAAGAATAACCATTATCCTTGTACTTAATTAATTATAAATCACTAAGAAAAATTCAAGTTTGGGCAATATGGTTTGGTTTCACTTTAATACATTTATATTTTTTTTATGAATTCCATGACATTCAGAAGTTGCAATGTTTTAGAGGATCTGCTGTGAGTTATCTAAAATATAATTGGCTAATGCTTATTCTTTTTCAAATATTAAGAATAATTAGTTTGATAGTACAAGGTCAAGAATTAGTAGCCCCATCAAAAAGTAATACAGATTTATGGGAGAATAGAAAAATAACTTACACTGACTACTTTTGTTTTGTTATCTTTTTTGTTATCTTAATCTATTTAAGTGTAGAATGCTTTCAATAACTACATCTAATTAATATATTCCTCAACAATAGGCTCCAACAAACCTATAGCCTCACTTACATTATTTACGTTTTCAAAAACTAAGGTTAACTTATTATTTCGTTCTTTCATTTTACAAGCATTTGGGTTAGCCTGTATGTATTTTAAAACTGTTGTAAATTTTGGTGATTGATAAAACAATGATTCTTGATTATTAATAAAATAACCAACGAGTTTTTTCTGCTTTAACACCATTTTCTCTAAACCAATATTCTTGGCTATCCACCTTAGTTGAATGGCACTAAACAATTCTTGTGTAGATTTTGGTATCTCTCCAAAACGGTCAATCAACTGCTCTTTTAATTCATCTAATTTTTCTTGAGATTGCAAATTATCTAAATCTCTATAAATGCTTAATCGTTCACCAATATTAGTAATGTATTTATCTGGAATCATTATTTCCAAATCTGTTTCTAATTGGCAATCTTTTACAAAGTCTTTGTCTTTTAGTTCTTCAGCGTATAACTCTTTAAACTCTGTCTCTTTTAATTCGTCTATGGCTTCTTGCAATATTTTCTGATACATATCAAAACCTATTTCAGAAATAAACCCACTTTGCTCTCCTCCTAATAAATTACCTGCCCCTCTTATATCTAAATCACGCATGGCAATTTGGAAACCACTTCCCAAATCAGAAAACTGCTCAATTGCTGTTAATCTTTTTCTTGCCTCAGGTGTTAAACTGTGCATTGGTGGAGCTAACAAATAACAAAAAGCTTTTTTGTTTGATCGCCCTACTCTACCTCTCATCTGATGCAAATCACTCAAACCAAAATGGTTGGCATTATTAATAATGATGGTATTAGCATTGGGTATATCTAATCCAGATTCAATAATTGTTGTCGCAATCATCACATCATATTCTCCATCAACAAATGCCATCATTTTTTGCTCCAACTCATCTCCTTTCATCTGTCCGTGAGCAATTAAAACTCGTACATCTGGACAAAGACGCTGAACCATTCCAGCTACTTCTTTGATATTTTCTATTCGATTGTTTACAATAAATGTTTGCCCTCCACGAGAGGTTTCGTAATTAACCGCATCACGTATAACCTCCTCATTAAACGCAACCAACTTAGTATCTACCGGCTGTCTATTTGGTGGAGGTGTCATAATATTACTCATATCACGAGCAGCCATTAAAGAAAATTGTAATGTTCTCGGAATTGGAGTTGCCGTTAAAGTTAATGTGTCAATATTTACCTTAAATGTTTTTAGTTTGTCTTTTACAGATACTCCAAACTTCTGTTCCTCATCAATAATTAATAAACCAATATCTTTAAATTTCACATCCTTCCCTACAATTCTGTGCGTTCCAATTAAAATATCAACTTTTCCTTCTGATAATCGCTGAAGCGTTTCTTTTTGTTGTTTAGGAGTTTTAAAACGATTAATATAATCTACCGTTACCGGAAAATCTTCCAATCGTTTTTTAAATGTTTTAAAGTGCTGTAAAGCTAAAATAGTTGTAGGAACCAATATCGCCACCTGTTTATTATCAGCTACAGCTTTAAATGCTGCACGTATAGCAATTTCTGTTTTACCGAAACCAACATCACCACAAACTAGCCTGTCCATAGGGTACTCAGCCTCCATATCTTTTTTAACGGCAATAGTTGTAGTTAACTGATCTGGTGTGTCTTCAAAAATAAAAGAAGCTTCTAACTCTGTTTGCAAATAAGTATCAGGGCTATATTGAAATCCTTTTTTTGATTTACGTTCAGCATACAGTTTTATCAAATCAAAAGCAACCTCTTTAATCTTAGATTTTGTTTTCGTCTTTAACTTTTTCCAAGTATCAGAACCTAACTTGTTAATTTTTGGAGGCGTGCCATCTTTCCCAACAAATTTTGAGATTTTATGAAGCGAATGAATACTCACATACAACAAATCGTTATTAGAATATACAATTCTTATCGTTTCTTGTTGCTTGCCTTGTGCATCAATTTTTTCTAACCCAGAGAACTTTCCAACACCATGATCGATATGCGTTATAAAATCTCCTGGTTTTAAACCATGAATTTCTTTTAGCGTTAACGCTTCGTTTTTCTTTTTATAACTACTTTTTAAATTAAAGCGTTGGTATCTATTAAATATTTGATGATCTGTATAACATGTTAGCTTCTCGTCTAAATCAATAAACCCTTCATGCATTGGCAACAAAATAGGATGAACATCTAAATCCTTACCTATATCTTCAAAAATATTAGTTAACCGCTCTATTTGTTTGCTGCTATCTGCTAAAAGAACATTATTAAATCCTTCTTTCTTTTTAGTAACAAGATCATCATGTAACAAGTCGAAATTCTTGTTAAAGCTAGGCTGAGGCTTCTGATTAAATTCTATTTCTAAATCCGCATCTAAAAAATATTGCGAACCAAACTCTATTGTATTCCTTTTAGAAATTTCAGCAATAAATTCTTCCTTACTTGTAAATAAATCTTCAGGCTTAACATGCTTTAAAGGAGAGTCCTCCAAATCTTTATAGGCAAATAATGCCTGATCAAAATCTTTTTGAATTTGGCCTGCAGAAAGCGCAACATTCTTAGCCCAAACAATCGTATTTTTTGATAAAAATTCTAAAAAATTCTCTCTACTTTCTTTTAGTAAAGTGGTTTGAACGTTAGGAACAATTGCTAAGCGCCTATACTCTTTAATGCTCAACTGAGTAACAGGATCAAAAGTTCTTACAGATTCTACCTCATCACCAAAAAACTCTATTCGATATGGATTATCGTTAGAAAATGAAAATACATCTACAATTCCTCCACGAATAGAGAATTGTCCTGGAGAAATAACAAAATCTTCTCGTTCAAAACCATATTCATATAGAATTTCATTTAAAAAGTCTATTGAAATTTCATCCCCAACATTTATTCGAGTAGTATTCTTTTCTAAGTTCTTTTTCGTTACAACTTTTTCTGATAATGCATCAGGATAAGTAACAACACACTTTGTACTACTCTTCTTTGCTAAAGCATTTAACACCTCAGCCCTTGATAAAATATTAGAATTATCTGTTTCTTCTACCTGGTAAGCTCTTCGGTAAGAAGCAGGGAAAAACAACACCTTATCTTCTCCAACAATTCGTTGTAAATCATTATAAAAGTAAGCTGCCTCCTCTTTATCATCTAAAATAAATACTTGATTTACAGGGAATTTTGAAAATACTCCATTTGCAATAAACGAAGGAGCTGAACCCACCAATCCCTTTAAATGAAGGTGAGAAAGTTCATTTTCTTCAAAAAAATCACAAATTTTCGTTGTCTTTTCAGCCTTAGAAAAAACAGCTTTTAACTCTAAAGCTTTCATAGGAATGTAAAAGTAATAGAATCTCATCCATTAATTTTATAACTTTACTCTTTTATTTTTCTAAATGACGAAGTATATTTTAATCGCTTTTTGCCTACTAATTAGTTTTTCAAGCTTTGCTCAAGAACAAAAGGAAGAAAAAATGAAATACAGAAAATTAGGTTACTCTGATTTTAGAAAACTTTCTGTAAATGACACCTCTCAAGTAATTATTGACTTATTTTTTGATAAAAAAGACAATGCTGGTGTCGGTCAAATGACTTTTTTACCAATCACCTTAGCCGTTTATCCTATTTCTCCTGTTATTAGTGGAGCATTAACCTTAGTAAGTTTACCACTTTTTATTAACGGAAGCTATATGATGGTTAAATACCGTAAGAAAAAACTTTATATGGTGCTAACAGAATATGCTGAGACTGGAACTTTACCAGAATGGGTACGTAAAAAAGCGAACAAACAATTAAAATACGTTGAACTACTAAAGCTCGATTATCAAGATTAAAATGAAGAAAGTTTTTCTCCTTATCATATCAAGTCTGATTTATTGTTCTGTTTTTTCGCAAAGAGAAATTTCAAAAAGAGTTTGTAAATATAAGTACGAAGACTTTAAAGCCTTATCAATTAATGACACATCAGACGCTGTTATTGATTTATTTTTATCTAAAAAAGAAAGCGCTTTATACAACAGAATGTCTTTACTTCCTGTTTCGATAGTTTTAGTTGCAGTACCTACTCCTATGCAATTTGTTGGCCTTGGTAGTTTTGCCATTAGCGGACCTCTATTTTTAAGCGGAGGATATACTTTAATACGGTATAGAAAACAGAAATTAAACCATGTTTTAATAGAGTACAAACACTCTAAAAAACTACCTAAATGGGTTAGAAAAAAAGCAAACAAGCTTTTAAAAGAATATCAACTGCAACAGATGAGTTACTAAGGCTTTTCGTATTCAGCTCCTCTTAACAAACCATCTTTATTAAAATACAACAGTATTTCAAATACTTGCGACCTATCTAATAAAGAATACTCCTGTTTAAATTGTTCTTTCTTTTTAGCCTCTTTTAGTTGAATAATATCTATTCTCAAAAGATTATTTTGAACTTGAGAAAAGTAAACTGCCATTTCTGAATCAAGTTTTGTTGAATTATTGTAAAGGCTATTATTCTCTTTAACTGGAGCACTACTAAAAGTTTGTTTCAATTTACTTGGCTCTATTTTAAGAACAGAATCTATTTTTGCTACTACAAGCTTTTCTTTTATACTTTCATCAATAAAATTATCTATCCCTAAATTTAACTCTAATGGAGCAATAACAAACTGAAATTGACCTCTAAAATAATACTTCTTTAATTTCCGAACCTCCTTTAAGCTATTGTTAGAAAAATACTCTTTTAGCGTTTTCTTTAACACCAAATTTTCTTTTAAGAAAGTAATTGCTTGCTCATACTCATTATTAATTGCTTTTTTTGTTTTTGAAGAATCAGAAATATTATTCATTTCTGGATTAGTTGGATCAACAATTACATGAGTTTCACCAAAACCTTCCCCCCTCATCAGCACTCCTTTTTTATATGTACTTTTTACTTTCTTATTATTCCTATCAATACGGTACCACCACCTATGTCTAAGGCCATCCTTATATCTCCCATAAATTTTTAATGTGCGATATGCCCAAAAACCATCTTTTAACCCTGATTGATATTCTCCTTTTGTTTTAATCTTTCCGTTTGAATCATAATAAGTCCACTCACCATTTAATTTATCCTTTGCATAAACAGTCTTTATTTTTAAGTTCCCATTAGGATAGTAAGTTTTATACAAACCACTCTTACCATGATTTGCATAAGATTTTTCAATTGCTATTTGAGAAGTGTCACTCGCAAATACAGCTGTCTTTATTGTGTAAAATTTAGTTTGGGTATCTGGACGATAAATAACCTGAACAGTTTCAGAAACAGTATCTATCTGAATAAGTTCATCAACAATTTGAGCTGATAATAAGATGGGAGAAATTAATATGAAAAATAAAAAAATCCGTTTCATAAAGTGTGATTTAGCCGTATTGCTCTATCATCTCTAATACCTTGCCAACCATATTTTTTGATCCCATTAAAGCAGGTACTCTTTGATGTAATTCTGTTGGTTGAATTTCCATAATTCTTTCATAACCAGTTGTTGCAATTCCACCTGCTTGCTCTACAATAAATGCCATAGGATTACATTCATATAACAATCTCAATTTCCCATCTGGCGAACCTGCTGTTGCAGGATAACAAAACACTCCACCTTTAATTAAGTTCCTGTGTATATCTGCTACCATAGAAGCAATGTATCTACATGAATATGGTCTTCCTGTTGAAGGATCATCTTCTTTTACCCAGTCACAATATTTTTGGAGTCCTCCTGTAAATGTATTATAGTTTCCTTCATTAAAAGAATATAATCTCCCATCAGTTGGAGCCTTCATATCTGGGTGAGATAAACAATACTCACCAATTCCTGGATCTAAAGTAAAACCATTCACACCCCTTCCTGTTGTATAAACCAGCATTGTTGAAGAACCATAAATTACATAACCTGCAGCCACTTGCTCTGTTCCAGGCTGTAAAAAATCTTCTAACGTTGCAGCACCACCTTCAGAAACTCTCCTGTAAATTGAAAAAATAGTTCCTACCGAAACATTTACATCAATATTTGATGAGCCATCTAATGGATCAAAGGTGACTACATACTTACCGTTTCTTGAGCCTTCATTGTCAAAAGGTAAAAAATCATCATTTTCTTCTGAAGCAATTCCACAAACTTCTCCACCAGTTCTAAACGCATTTATAAACTGATTATCTGCATAAACATCCAACAATTGTTGTTCTTCTCCTTGAATGTTTTCATTGCCTGCAGCACCTAAAATATTAACTAATCCAGCTTTATTAATTTCCTGATTAATAATTTTAGAAGCAACACCAATATCACTTAACAACCTGGTTAACTCACCAGATGAAAAAGGGAAGTCAGCTTGTTTGTCTAATATAAATTCGTTTAATGTTGTTACGTGCTTCATAATCTAAATTTTGATGTTGCAAAGTAATGAATTTAAGACGAAACAGCTTGCTTAAATAACAAGTTTTAAACTACATTTGTTAAATGGATTTCAACATCAGAAAAGCAACTAAAAATGATTTGCCCGAAGTTTTAAACTTGGTAAAAGAATTGGCTTTATATGAAAATGCTCCAGAAGAAGTTACCATTAAACTAAAAGATTTAGAAGATGATGGCTTTGGGGAAAATCCACTCTACTGGATAATAATTGCTGAACAAGAAACAGAAATTATAGGAATGTCTTTTTATTACATTAGATATTCTACTTGGAAAGGAAAGTGTTTGTATTTGGAAGATTTAATAGTAAAAGAAAAGTATAGAGGTTATAAAATTGGTGAAGCTCTTTTTGAAGAAACCATAAAAACAGCAAAACAAATAAATGCCAAGCAAATGAATTGGCAAGTATTAGACTGGAATGAACCTGCAATTAATTTTTATAAAAAATTTAATGCAGAAATGGATCCAGAATGGATTAACGGAAAAATAAGATTTAAGAAATGAAAGTATTTAAATTTGGAGGAGCATCAGTAAAAGACGCCAATGCCGTAAAAAATGTTGGAGAAGTAATTAAACTACACCAAGATGATTTAGTTATTGTAATTTCTGCAATGGGAAAAACAACTAACGCATTAGAATCTGTTGTAAACTCTTACCTAAATAAAGATGGGAAAGTAGAAGAAAATTTACAGAAAGTAAAGGCTTTTCACAATGTTATTTTAAATGATTTATTTGAAGATAAAAACCACCCTATTTTTAATGAAGTACACAATACTTTTGTAGAAATTGAATGGGAAATTGAAGAAGAAGCAGTTCGAGAATACGATTATGTTTATGATCAAATTGTATCTGTTGGAGAAGTGTTATCTACTAAAATTGTAAGTGCCTACTTAAATTCAGTTGGTATAAATAACAAGTGGCAAGATGTTAGAAACCTTATACAGTCGGACAATACACATAGAAATGCAAATGTAGATTGGGAATTAACAGAGCAATTAATTCAAAAAGATATTATCCCTCAATTTAATACTAAAGATCAAACAATTTTTATTACCCAAGGATTTATTGCTTCAAGCTCTGAACTATTTACAACTACCCTGGGCAGGGAGGGTTCTGACTTTAGTGCAGGTATTTTAGCTTTTTGTTTAAATGCTGAATCTGTTACCATTTGGAAAGATGTTCCAGGAATGCTAAATGCAGACCCTAAATGGTTTGATGACACCATTAAATTGGACAACATTTCTTATTTAGAAGCAGTTGAATTAGCTTATTATGGAGCATCTGTAATACACCCTAAAACAATTAAACCATTACAAAATAAAAACATCCCTCTAAATGTAAAGTCTTTTGTTTCTCCAACTAATACCGGAACATTAATTAACAACGAAACCAAACAAGATGCTGTAGTCCCATCATTCATTTTTAAAATGAACCAGGTATTAATTTCTATTTCTGCTAAAGATTATTCATTTGTGATGGAAGATAGTTTGAGTCATATTTTTGGCGTTTTTTCTGAATTTGGTGTTAAAATAAATTTAATGCAAAACTCTGCCATAAGTTTTTCAGCCTGTGTAGATTTTGACGAACAAAAAACAATGAAACTAATTGATGAACTAAAAAAGAATTATAAAATTCTTTACAATGATAATTTAGAGCTAGTGACCATTCGCCATTACGACCAATCTACTATTGAAAGGGTGACAGCAAACAAAGAAATATTAGTAGAACAAAAAAGTAGAAATACTGCCCGTTTTATTGTAAAATAATTTAGAGCACTACAAGAACCACACTTATTGCCATTAAAATAAAGCCTAAAATTTTACGAGTAGTTAATTGCTCTCCTAAAAAAATCTTTGAAACTAGTGCAATACAAATTACTCCCGTACACAGGTTCATTGCGGCCATTTCACTTGGCTGAAAAGTTCCTGCACCCCAACGTATTGCTGAAACATTAAGGAGATACTCTGGAAGAACTAATAACCAGCTAAATATAAGTGCTGAAAAGAAACTTTTATTTCTGAATTTTATATGACCAAGCCAAGCAAAAGCCATTAAAATACTTGAAACGAAAAGCATTATGGGAACTAAATACAACTCCATATTTATTGCTCTGTTATTTTTTTACTAGAAGTAGACTTTGGTGATGAGATTAAAACCATTGCAATAATCATTAAACCAAAACCAATATATTTTTGAATTGTGATTTCTTCTCCTAAAATAAAATGCGAAACCAGCGCAATAAATACAATCCCTGAAGAAAGGTTCATAGCTGCCATTTCACTTGGCTGATAAACACCAACACCCCAGCGAATTGCTGAAACATTAAGAAGGTATTCCGGAAGTACAAGTAACCAAGCAAAAAGAGTTGCCATTAAAAAGCTTAAATCTTCTTTGTACTTTAAATGCCCTAGCCATGCCACTGCCATTATCGCGCTAGATAGAATTAGCATTATGGGTATTAAAATGTTTCTAAACGTATTCTTTTTATTCATGTTTACATCATTTATTCTAACTCTAATTTAACAGCCGTCAAATATAAGTGATTTTGCTTTTACCACAAGTTTCAAAAGCTAATTAAGATGTTATTTATAAATACTCTATTTTAGATAATCTTTTATAACAGCTAGGCTCTTTTTATATATTTTTGCAAGCATTCCTAATGAAGGTTATGAAAAGATTTTTCACTTTAAGTTTATTATTTATCAGCTTCTCTTGTGCTGGGCAAAAATCAGCAAATGAAATTCTTTGGAGTGGCCTTGGTACTAAATTAAAGCTTAATGAAAAAATCAGATTAGATATAGAACATCAAGTCAGGTTTCAAAAGAATTTTTTAGATTATGACTATACGTTTACTGAAATTGGACTGAATTACAAACCAACAAAAAAAATAAGGCTAGCAGGAAACTATCGTTTCATGTCTTATGAAAGAGGCTTAAGACATAGATATGCTCTTGAAGGGCATTACACTTTAAAACCAAAAAATTCTAACTTTTATTTTCACATTAGAGAACGGTTTCAAACTTTTGTATGGAACGATGACAATAGCAGCACATCCAACATTAGAAATTTATTTACCATTGGATACAAAATAAATTCTTTAATTAAAATTTATACTACGCAAGAATGGTTTTATCGGTTAGATAAAATAAATGCCTTTAAAACATATAGAGGTACAGGCGGAATTACATGGAATTTTTCTGAAAAAATAATGTTAATGACTTATTATAGCTATCAAAAAGATATAAATTCAAACACCAACAAAAAAAGTCATATTATTGGAGTGCGAGGATTTTACAAACTAAACTTATCTAAAAACAAATAGTAATTATTATCATTTTAGTATTCGGCACTAATATTGATAACATCAACAAAAAATAAAACAAATTATTATGAAAAAAGCAATATTTATTACCTCTCTCTTCACCTTTTTATTTAGTTTTCTGGCAAGCGCTCAACAGAAATCCTCAATTGATTTAACAAACTACACAATATCAGAAAAGGCGGTTACTTATAGCGACTATTCTGAAAACACTAAACAAACCATTATTTCTATTTTAGATGATACCAAACTAAATCTTATTGTTTTAGATGAAGCTTTAAACAAAACAAAAGATTCAATATTTTTTGAACTACCGAGTACAGGCTATCATATTGAGAAAACCAGTATAACAAGTAAGAACATAAATTACTTATTAGCTAAAAAAGATGGCTACATGAGCCTATTAAGCTATGACAAGACTACAAAAGAGTGGAACTTAGGAAATAGCTTATTAAAAGATGGAGAAAGACTACTTTCATCTTTTTTGTATAAAAACAAATTCCATCTATTTAATTATGAAAGAAAAACTGGATTAATAAAAGAATATATAGCAGAAGCAAACGGGCTCATTCCAGTAAAAACTTACAACCTTAATAATTTTAGACTTGGAGAGAATGATTTAAGCTTTTTTCTGAAAAAGAAGAAAAAAGCTTTTAAAGCAATAACAAGTGAAAGTCCAAATGATTTATTTGCAGCAAGAAAATCAAAAAAAGCATATCAATTTAATGAGTTTGTCTATTTCTCTATTGATGACAGCACTAGTAACAACACGGGGCTTATTGAGTTTAATTTAAAAACTAAAAAGCATTCTGTATCATATTTCAAAAACACTGTTTCATACTGTGACTCAATCCAATTTTCAACATCAACATTAACAAAAAACTATATTGCCACGATAGCAGGATGTGTTGAAAAAGCAACGATAACTTTTTGGAGCCTTAAAACAAGAAAACCTATTAAAACAACAGTATTAGTAGAGAAAGAGTTGATCTCTATTAAAAATTTTGACAATATGATTAGCCCTAAAAAAGCACATAGTATTGAAATTTTAAAATCGCAAGTATTTTTAAGACATTTAGTAAAAGGAAGTGCTGCCATTTATCTAAGAGAGGATAAAAACAACTTAGAATTAATAGCTGGACGCCTATCTATAAAAAAGAAGAAAAATAAACAGAAAAAAAATGGTGGAGGAAAAGGTAATGGATCTGGAGGCGGAGGCGGAGGTGGAAAACATAAGAAAAGTAGTCAAGAACAAAATAAAGTAAAAGGATTAGGTCTTAGTAAATCATACTTAAGTTATGAATCTTCAAGGCCTCAATATTTTGTGAGTAATCTAGATTTACCTTCTATGAAATTTAACACAGAGATAGTTTATGAAAATACTTTTGAAAAAATTAAAGCCTTTAAACTAAAAAACAACATAAACGTTCATAAAAATCAATTTTTAATTTTAAAAGACAGTGAATTTTGGTTCGGTTACATCAATATCGAAACAAAAAAAATAGAGCTTATTAAAATAAATTAGGTCAAGTTTAGCTTAAGTATG
>JAQXDJ010000414.1 GCA_029251425.1 Vicingaceae bacterium | reverse complement strand
AGTTATCATTATACGGTGTAAGTTGTACCATACCGTTTGGTGTTCCTCGCTCTCCATGAATAATTATTTCAGGTATAAGTCCGTGCGGGGATTTCCATTTTGAAATATAAGAAGCTTTGAATTCTACATGTTTGTCTTCATGTAAATTTAGAACTTCCTCCAACTCAGTATTTTTGTAACCTGCTGAATTTACTAAATAATCTATCTTGTAAGTTTCTTTTTCTGTTTTCAATAACCAATTACAGTCAATGTTTTCATCGCTACTAACATCTTTTATCGTTCTTATAGTAGTGTTCGTTTTAAGTGTACAATACTCAGATTCTTTCAAAGCAAGTTGAGCTTGTGCTGCAAGTCTGAAAAAATTCCAACCATATTCTTGAACAAGTATAATAGGTGTTTTAAGTTTTGAGGTATCTATAATTTCAATTGCATTTCTCATCCATTCATCCGAAGTAACTGGTTTGGTTTGAGTTTGAGTTTTTGCTAATTGAGTTATATCCTCTTCATGGTAAATTTTAAAATATTCATCACTTGGACCAAGAATTTGATTTTTAGGATCTTCACAGATTAATTGTTCGTAATACTTTTTTAATTTCTTTAATCTATTGGCTATAAATTCAACACTATATTTTTGATTTTTTGGAATTGCTATAAAGGTTGGTCGCTTATCTATTGAATTAGGTAAAAGTCTTGCCATCTCAATGGATTGCTTCAAAAGTGTTTTGCATTCCTCAAGAGGAATTTCTGGATACAAATTTCCGCCAGCATGAAGATGACAAAATGGAGGTCCACTTACCAAGTTCTCTTTTTTCTCAAATAAAAGATTATGTATTCCTAAATTGGACATTTGAAGAGCGGTAACTGCTCCAGAAACACCACCGCCAATAATTCCTACTCTTAATTCTTTTTTCATATTACAGAATTTTTTTTAATTTGGTAAATTTATCAAGTACAATAGTCGGGCTGTATTTTGTAATGTCTTCATCATAGTTGTACCCGTAACTTAATCCAATACTTTCCATTTGTGCGTTAGTTGCAGATAAGATATCATTATTGGAGTCTCCAATCATTAGGCATTTATCAATAGGGATATTCGCTTCTTTTGCTAAATGAAGTAATGGTAAACCACTTGGTTTTTTTTCATTTAATGAATTTTCTCCAATCCAATTGTGAAAGTATTTTTTGAGGTCAAGTTTTTCTAATATTGGTTCTACAAATTCAATTGGTTTGTTGGTACAAATAACCATTTTGTAACCTTGATCTTTTAAATATTGAAGTGTTTCTTTAACACCAGGATATAGCAGCGTTTTTTCGCAAGGGTTGGCTTTATATGAACGCATAAATCTCGGGAAAGCTATGTCAAAAAGTTCTTCTGAAACATTTCCTTGATGAGTATATCTTAAGCTTCTTAAAACTAATGTTTTAGATCCGTTTCCAATAAATGTTGTGATTTTTTCTAGTGGTATAGGTTCAACATCTAAGCTATCTAGCATCTTGTTAATTGCAAGACCTAAATCAGGAATACTATTGATAAGCGTACCATCTAAATCGAATATAAGAAGGGTTTTATCTTTTAATCTTATTTTGTTTAACATTTTATAAAAATAGTTAAACAAAATAAGATTATTCGTTTAATTCAAATAATTTT
>JAQXDJ010000406.1 GCA_029251425.1 Vicingaceae bacterium | reverse complement strand
GCTCCTCTATTCTACTCTTGGAAACAATCAAATTTTAGGTCATCAATTTGGTGTTTTACCATTTGTATCTTTTCGCGTTTTTAATAAACTCAAAAATCCTTTACAATTAAAATTAGGTGCTGGAGTATCTTATTTTACACATCGTTTTGACAGTATTGGTAATCCTCAAAATGAAATTATTGGTTCTCAATTTGCTTGGGATGTTAAAGTATTTTTATATAAATCTCTTTATAAAAATGATGGTCTTAATCTAAAATTAGGGGTTGGTTTTTCACATGAATCTAATGGGCATACAAGACTTCCTAACCTTGGCGTAAATTCTCCAATGGCGAGTTTATCAGCTCAATTTTACAACAAAAAAGAAGACAACAACTTTAAACCTACTCGAATAAAAGGACAAAATGTTTCACCTAAAAAATATTACATTACCTTAGAAGAAGGTCTTGGTTTCCACGAACAGGATGAGACAGAAGGCCCGATGATGGGCGAACTCAAACCTGTCTATTCTGCAGATTTAAGTGCCGGAATTTTATTTAATAAACACATTAAATTAAGAGGTGGTTTCACCTATCGATATTATCAAACTTATTACGATCACATCATAAAAACCAGTGATACAGAGTTAATTAATCAACCCAAATGGAATTCATCTAACATTAGTTTTTATTTAGGGAACGAATTTTTAATGGGCCATGTAAGTATTGACATGTTACTAGGAGTAAATTTACACAAGCCATTTTACGAAAAATACAACCCAAGTACAGCTATTGGAACAGCATTACAAAAGAGATTGTTAACCAGAATAGGTGCAAATCTATATTTAATTAACACACATAAACTACCTAAACACAATGTATTTATTGGAGCTCATATTAAAGCCAATATGGCTAAAGCCGACTACACAGATCTAACCATTGGCTATACTTTTAACTTGAATTAACCCATGCTAAGCTTGTCTAAGCATATCATTATTGTTTGTATTGCAATTATTTTTTGCTTTCAAACAGTTAATGCCCAACAATATCAAGAAGGTAAAGTTGGTGTTAATGTAGGTGTTGTGTTTGCTATTGGAACGCACATTGATCGTTTTGGGGGAGTGATAAACGCCTATTACAAAACAAATAATTTCCAGATCAACCCAGAATTAAGAGTTTATTTTAACGGTAAAAATTTAGGTCCAAATAAACCTTCTATTGAAACAGTTTTAAGTTTAGGGACAGTTTATAGCTATGGTTCTTTAGATACAATCAACAATGATTTTTACAGTCCTGTAGCAAACCAAACTCAACATCAAAATAGCTTTGGTTATGCATATCGCTTCTATTTTAACAACATTAAAACCAGTCAGAGAACAGGTTTAATTTCTATAGAAGTTAGCAACTTTAATTTAATAGCTGAAAACGATCTCTTTGCAGAACCAAAATTAGACAGATATAGAACTGGAGCTTTCTTATTACAATATCAAAAAGACAACTATCAATTTGCAATAAATTCAACTTTGTTTACAGGACAAATGGGTGAACGAGTTACTGATGAATCTTACCCGTTTAACCATATTTACGAAAACACTAAAGGCGGTAAATACACTGAATTTTCTCATGGTTTATTAAGCGCTCAGTTTAAATATGTGGATGAGTTTTACCAAACCTACCAAGCAAATATTGGTATTGATGCTGAAAGAGTTCGACATGTAGTCCAAAACAGATTAATACATGATATTTTGGTTCTTCCGAAATTAACAGGAAACATTAATGCTCATATTCCAATGTTAGCTGATAAAGGAGGACAATATTTATTTAAAGAAAATCAAAAAGTAAAACCAATGCAATTTTACATGAATGGTTTTATGAGTCCTTCGCTGTTTTATTAAAAGACTATTTGAACTCCCAACAAATTATCTTTCCCAACCCTATTAATAGTTAAATGAGTATCAAATCCTGTCTTTCTATCTGAGAATTTCTCTGTCTTTACCTTTGTAATTTTACTATTAGCAACAACAGAGCCTACAGAATAGCCTATTAAAAAGCCTAAAGGGTAATCAGAAGCCCAATGCACTCCACTATTCATCATTTCAATACCCATTGCAGCGATCATTGTATAACCAACTGGTCTAATCCATTTTACTTCAGGATAATTTTTAGCCAATATAGTAACTGTTGAAGTTAACGTTGCAACGTGTCCAGAAGGCATTGCATCATAATGAGAAGTATTCTCCATATACTCATTCCATCCAGGAAACCCATGCCAAGCACCCCTAGGTTGTGTTGCTGCATTAGGACTTTCTCTTCCGAAAACTCTTTTTAATCCTTGAGTCATAAATCCAAGTGTAAACAATCCTTCTAAAATTTCACTTGAAGTATGAATAGCTCTATAATCTTTTTTAATTCCCCCAACGGTTAATAAACCAAGTCCTACAATTAGTGAAGTATTTCCATGCCCAAAGTGATATAAAGTAGCAGAAGTATTTGTTGGAACATCAACCATTCCTCCCAATATTTTATAATGATGCTTTTTAGTTACTCCAACATCTCTAACTCTTTCAGCTTCATCCAAAAAGATTTCATCTCCAGCAATCAAAATACCAGTTGTAGCAACTGTTAGTCCTAACCATTTTAAATTCTGCTGTTTTATCGTTTCTTTACCTAGTGTTGCATAGTTCCTTGGAATTCCTGTAATGAAATTGAAAAACTTGGGTCTTGGATAGACATACTGCAACTCCTCATTAATCTGATAAGTTTGTGTAGCTGGCTTGTCTTTTTTCTTTTTTTCTTGAGCATAACCATTCACCAAAAAGAACAAACTAAATATGAATAACAGTAATCTCATCAAAATTGAAGTGAAGCTGTAAATGAAAACCCTTTATCATCAACCACAGGAGTAAAGCTAAGGTTTTTAGTGTTTTTAAAAGGGTTAAAGTTTTTTAACGGTTCTATATGATAAATTAAGTTTCCAACCAAAATACCAATACCAGCACCTGCTAAAACATCAGAAACCCAATGTCTATTATTCATAACCCTCAAACCTCCTGTTGATGTTGAAAATAAAAATCCGCTAGAAGCATAAAGCATACTTGCATCTTTATATTCATGATAAAGAATTGTTGACCCTAAAAAAGCTGTTGCTGTATGTCCTGAAGAGAATGAGTGATTTGAAGAACCATCAGGCCGTTCTTTACCTACTCCTCTTTTTAAAGAGTGTGTTATAACCAACGTAGCTAACCCTCCAATAAAAATATTTTTTGTTTGATCAAACCAATGATTCTTTGCATTCATACCAACAATATCTCCTAAGTAAATTTGAGCATACGGCACATATTGTATATAATCATCCGCAGCAAAATGATAATCATTTCCAACTCCTGTCCTAATATTAGTTTGCCAGCCTTTTTCAGTTTTTGAACCTGTTAGCAAAACACCTGATAATATTAGCGTTGTAGGAATAATCAATTTTGGCAATAACGGTTTTTTAATCTCTGAAACAACAGAATCTTGCTGACTAAAACATTGCTGTTCAATCAATAAAACACTTATTAAAATCAAAAAATACCGAATCATAAAACGCCTGTTTATTTTAACAGAAACAAATGTAATCTAAAAATCATTATTCCTATATTCGTGAAAAAGATATTTGCTCGATATATTTGCACTTTAAATGAAAATTTCAATCTCAAAAAGATATCAACTACTTGTTTCACTTGGTTTAGTATTCTTAATACTTTCCTTTATTACACGTATAGCTCTTTATGTTTGGTCTTTTGATAATATTGACTTTTCAATTATTAGTTTAATTCGTATCCTTTTTACAGGGCTACTTTTTGATTTAGGAACTGTTTCTTTTTTCTTAGTACCATACGCCATATACCTACTACTGCTTCCGAACCGATTTAATGGCACTAAACTGGATAAAATCATAACCAAAACAGCTTTTTTTATTGGCTTGTTAACGTTCATTTTCACCACTTTTGCAGAATTTACTTTTTGGGAAGAATTTAGTTCTCGTTTCAATTTTATAGCTGTTGATTATTTAGTTTATACAAATGAAGTTGTTGGAAACATTAACGAGTCATATCCAATCTCTATTCTACTTTCTATCGTTTTTTCTGTAGTTTTTTTAATTTTCTTCATCATTAATAAAAGAAATACTTTTAAGAACACATTCAACAATTCAGCATCAACTAAAGAGAAAATAATTACAGCATCAATTACTTTATTTGTAGCCTTGTTTTTCTTTGTTTTCATCACCAACAAGCATGCTGAATGGTCGGGAAATAGATATGAAAACGAATTAAGTAAAACTGGTATCTACTCTTTTTTTGCTGCTTTCAGAAATAATGAATTAAGCTATACCAACTTTTATTTAACACAAGACACCAAGGTTTCAATAGCAACCCTGCAAAAAAATGTACTCCAAGAAACTGATGTTTTACTTGATCCAGCAAAACACAGCTTAAAAAGACTAATTAAAAACGAAGGCGCAGAAAAAACACCAAACGTTATATTTATTTGTATTGAAAGTTTAAGTGCTGATTTTATGGGTCGCTATGGAAACAAGTGGGCTGTAACGCACTTTATGGATTCTTTAGCTAATGAAAGTGTAACTTTTGATAATTTGTACGCCACAGGAACTAGAACTGTCAGGGGCATGGAAGCTATAACACTCTCTATACCTCCATCACCTGGAAGAAGTATTGTTA
Organism: Vicingaceae bacterium; assembly: GCA_029251425.1. Lineage (GTDB taxonomy): Bacteria > Bacteroidota > Bacteroidia > Flavobacteriales_E > Vicingaceae. Next base: position 612 of record JAQXDJ010000406.1, on the reverse strand, counting down.
AAAGAGAGAACAACACTAACTTTTTTAATATAGGAACTGTTTTTAAACAAAAAGGATATAAAAATGTTTTCTTTTATGGAGGTGACGGCTATTTTGATAATATGAATCAATTTTTTGGAGGAAATGGCTTTGACATTGTAGATAGAGGAAGAGGTTACTTAATGGGAGATGAGTTTAAATCGAAACGAACTAACATTGAGGATGATGAAGTAACTTTTGAAAATGCTTGGGGAGTTTGTGACGAGGACATCTATAGAAAAGTGATAAAAGAAGCTGATAGTAGCTATCAAAACAAGCAACCTTTTTTCAATTTTATAATGACAACTTCTAACCACAGACCTTATACTTATCCTGAAAATAAAATAGAGTTTGAACCCGGTTCAGGAAGACACGCAGCTGTTAGATATACGGACTTTGCAATTGAACAGTTTATGATGCTAGCAAAATCAAAACCTTGGTTTAAAAACACTGTTTTTGTTGTTATGGCAGATCATTGTGCATCCAGTGCTGGTAAAAGAGATATTGATGTTTCTAAATATCATATCCCCGGATTTATCTACAATTTACCTCAACAAAAACCTGAAGCAGTTAACAAAGTCTGTTCTCAAATAG
>JAQXDJ010000401.1 GCA_029251425.1 Vicingaceae bacterium | reverse complement strand
CAGATGTTTTATCATATAAAGAAATGCTCTTAAAATTTGGTAAGGTTAGAAATTTAAAGCGACACATTTTTATCGTTCCTGTTATGACACCTAAATTATCTTCATACTGGTTATATTTTGTTACCTCAACCTCATATAAACTTGCTATAGCATTAGTCAACAGCATGAAAATTGAAGTTATATGTAGAAATAATGAAATTAATAAAATCCTTAACATTAAACCTATTTCTTATCAAAAAGCTGTCGAAGCAGCATTTAGTAAAATAGATAGGAATGAAGTTGTATCTAGCTGGAAAGATGCATTCATAAGCAGTGATTTTAGTTCTAATATCTCTGACTTTATTAATGTTCCCTCTTTCGGATGTTTTGTTGATCACAGAGAAAGAAATTTTTCCAATAAAGGCACTTGTATTAATAATATTTGGAGTATTGGAGGAGAAAATGGATGGTACTATGCTAATTGGCTATGGAGATTTAGAGGTTTTTTAGACAAATTTGCAGGTGGTGTTGGATTACGAAGAGGAAGGACATCATCTACCAATTTAAATATTGGTGATGCTTTAGATTTTTGGAGAGTTTTATATTCCAATAAAGATGAGGGCAGATTAATATTATATGCTGAAATGAAATTACCAGGCGAAGCATGGCTTGAGTTTAAAATAATAGAAGAAAAATTATACTTAACTGCAACTTTTAGACCTCTAGGATTATTGGGCAGATTATATTGGTATTCGGTTCTTCCTTTTCATGGCTTTATTTTTCAAGGAATGATAAATAAACTAGTGGAAAATTAGAAACAAACCTTTTTTCTTAAATTAGTACAAGACTAAACTATCTAATTATGATTATAAGATTAATAATATTTATAGCAATTAACTTTGGAGCACTTGCTCTTGGGAGTTTTTTTACTAGCAACGAAGTTACATCGGAGTGGTACCTCAATTTAAATAAAGCTCCATGGACTCCACCAGGATGGGTATTTGGTGCTGCATGGACAACAATCATGATATGTTTTGGAATTTACATGGCTAACTTATGGCCACAGTTAGAAAACAAATCTATTATTCTTAGTCTTTATCTTATTCAATTAGCTTTAAACATTGGTTGGAATCCTACATTTTTTTATTTCCACAAGGTGCAATTAGGGCTTATTGTAATAACTACATTAACAGTACTAATTGGTTATATGCTTTTTAAATATTCCCCTTTATTAAAACTTAAAACACTTTTAATTATGCCTTATTTTATATGGTTATTAATTGCTACTTCTTTAAATGCTTACATCTTATTTAAGAACTAACTATAATTCTTATTTTAGGGCTATGAAAAAACTACTTTTTCTTGTATTAATATCTTTGCCAATCCTCAGTTTTTCACAAAAGGGAAACTGTTTCACCAAATCCAGGATTAGTTCACATAGCTGAAAAAATGCCTGAATACCCTGGAGGGACAAGAGCTTTGATAAAGTTTTTTCAGACTAATGTTCAATACCCTGATTCTGCAAGAGAAGAAAGTATTCAAGGAAAAGTTTATGTAACATTTGTTGTAGATACTATTGGCAAGATTGATGATGTGAGCATTATAAGAGGCGTACACCCTTTATTAGATAAAGAAGCAATAAGAGTAGTACAAAAAAATGCCTAACTGGAACCCTGGAACACAAAAAGGAAAACCTGTAAGAGTTAAATACAATTTACCCATTAATTTTAAACTCGATTAAACACTTATGAGTTTAGGCACAATAGAAACTTATGTTATTCTGTTTTTTGTTGCAATTGCAATTGCAGGATTTGTTTTATCAAAAAATGAAAAACCTAAATCACAAAAAACCATTAGAGTGTTATTGATTGGTATCGCTAGTATTTTTCTTTTAGCAGGTTTATTAACCCCACCCGATCTTATTTCAACTTTTGTAATTGCTATTCCTACTACAATCATTTTTTCTATTATCATCTTCTTCAAATTAAAATAAGATAGATATTCAAATATTAGTTTAATAATTTAACTTTGATAAATGCTAAGGCTCACACATATAGTAATTGCTTTATTGTTTTCGATTACATTATTATCGAAAACAAACACTGCTGAAGTAGCATCTTTAAAAAAAGGAATAAACTCTTCTTCAGATTCTATTCAAATCATTAGCTATAATAAATTAGCTAATCATTATAGAATTATTAGTCAACTCGATTCTGCTGAGATGATGGCTAAAAAAGGTTTAGAACTCTCAAAAAAGAAAAAATGGGATTATGGCTCAGCCCTATCTCATAACAATTTAGCATATATATACATTTATAAATTTGATTTAGAAGCTGCCATGAAAAATGCTATGGCTGCACTAAAAATTGGAGATGGACTTAATGATAAAGAGAACCTTGGTTTTTCACATTTATACATTGGGCACATAAACAATACGCTAAAAGAATATGATGAAGTTTTGTTTCATTACACAAAGTCATTAAACATAAGAAAAGAATTAGATAACAATTACAACCTTGGTTTTACATACTCATACATAGGCAATTATTACTTAGAACAAAATGAATTTGATTCAGCTCAATACTATCATAACTTAGCATTAAGTACACGAAAAAAAACAGATGATACAAGAAGTATTGCTGATTCTTACTTGTTATTAGGTCAAGCATTTTTTGGTAAAAAGGATTATGATGCTGCCATCAAAAATTACGCTTTAGCATTAGAAAAATATGAGTTAATAAATGATAAAAGACGCTTAGGTGAAGCCTATAGAAACTATTCTGAAGTATTTATTTATAAAGAAGAGTTAGGACTTGCAGAATTCTACTTAAAACGTTCATTAGAAATTGCTGAAGAAATTGGCGCATTAGATAATTTAATTCCTATATATGATGATTTAGCCCGTGTTCAAGAAAAAAATGAAGCATTTGAGGAAGCTTATAATTATTTAAGAAAGCACGTACTATTTAAAGACAGTATTACCAACAACAATGTTTATAGAGAAGTTACCAAACAGATACTGAAACATAAACGGGATAAGGAAGAGAAAATAAAACAAATACAACATCAAAAAGAAAAAGAAACCCAGCAAATATTAATTATTGCTATTTCTATTGGCCTATTATTAGTAGTTGCTTTCTTAGTTTTTGTTTATAAAAGACTACAGCTTGCTAAAAGACAAAATCAAATAATAGAATATCAAAAACAAAAAGTAGAACACCAAAAACAAGAGGTAGAATCGGCCCACAAAGAGATAAAAGATTCTATTAATTATGCAAAAAAAATACAAACAGCTATTCTCCCTCCAAACAATTTAGTTAAGGAACATTTAAAAGAAAGTTTTATTCTTTACAAACCTAAAGACATTGTTGCTGGAGATTTTTATTGGATGAAAACAATTGGTGATACTGTTTTATATGCTGCTGCAGATTGTACAGGACATGGAGTTCCTGGAGCTTTAGTAAGTGTTGTTTGCTCTAATGCACTTAACCAAAGTGTTAAAGAATTACAGACTACAAACCCTGCAGAAATATTAGAAATGACACGTAGTTTAGTGAAGGAAAACCTTAAATCTGATGATAATATTGTTAAAGATGGAATGGACATAGCTCTCTGTGCTATAAATTTCAAGAAAAATATCCTCGAATTTTCTGGAGCTAACAATCCATTATATATCTTCAGAAATAACGAACTTATTCTTACAAAAGGAGATAAACAACCTGTTGGAAATCATTACAACGAAAAACCTTTTACAAAGCATAGCATTCAATTAAATAAAGGAGATGTAATTTACTCTTTTACTGATGGTTTTGCTGATCAATTTGGGGGACCAAAAGGAAAGAAATTTATGTATAAACAATTTAAAGAACTGCTTTTAAGTGTTGTTGACAAACCTTTAAATAAGCAACAAGAAATTTTAAATAAAGTATTTGAAACATGGAAAGGAGATATAGAACAAATAGATGATGTGTGCATCATAGGCGTAAAAATTTAAGCTATAAACATACTTTATTAATCTTTTCTTCTATAAAATCAACTGACTCTTCTATTCCCAAACCAAGAGCTTCATATAAATCATCACAAGCTCCTTCATTATTTCCCATCATATTTTTTACATACGCTCTATTAATATATCCAGATTCTAACCTCACTTCATTAATCTCTCCATTGATTCTATTGGTTTCAATTTTAATAATTTGATTAAAATCTATTAATGCTCCTTTATAATTTTTAAATCGTTGAGCCTTTATAATTCCTCCGTTACTTAATGAAATCCACATTTCTGCGCTATATCTATCTGCCTTAGAAATCGTTTTTTCGTAATATTTTAAAGCCGCTTCATAATCTTTATTCTTTTCTCGTTCTAAAGCACGTTCATAATAAAAATCGACTGTTTTTTCATCTTCTAATTTTAGTTGATTCTCTTCTAAAAGAACTTCTTCCGACTATATTTCTTCTTGCTCAACATCATTTATTTCAGCTTCAATATCTTCATAAAATTCCTGTTCTGGTTCTTCGTATTCTATTAAAAACAAAAAAGTAGACATACCAATTACCAGAAATAACACGAGTCCTATAAATACAATAGGATTTTTACGTTTAGGCTGCAAACCTGAGTGTGTCTTGATTCTAAAATTGGACCATTACTATTTTCATTCATAACTCCTAAAGATACTAATTTGCAATCATTTTTCAAATTGATGGTTCCTTATTATCGCTCTTTTATTAAATAATAACTAGATAAGTTTTGGTTAATTAAATGCTTCTAAAAAAAATGGTATAAAAATTGTAATTTTATTGTATGAAAAATCAACTCCTTATAATTAGCATATTATTAATATCATTAAGTGTAAATGCTCAATCAAAAGAAAAAACATATAAAGTATTAGCTTCTTGCGGTTCTTGTAATTTTGAAATGAATTCTGAGACAGGTTGTGCGTTAGCCATACAGTATGGAGGTAAAAAGTATTGGGTAGATGGGAGCACACTTCAAGATCATGGCGATGAACACGATCCGGAAGGAGGAATGTGTGAAACAGTTCGAAAAGCAGAAATAAAAGGAGATTTTGAAGAAAAACGATTTAAATCAAGTTCTTTTATTTTACTTGCAGATAAAAAGAAGAAAAAGAAATAATTAAATTCTTAAAGCATAAAAAAGCCGTTTCAAGTATTTGAAACGGCTTTTTTATTTAGAGTAAATCTAGCTTACATAAAGCTTGATTTTAAAGTTGCTAATTTTCCTTTAGCAGCTTCAATAATTTTTGTTTTTGTTGAAACTTCTTCTTCTGAAGCTCCAGATTCTTTAAGTAACCCTAATTTAGATTCAGCAGCTGATATCTTAGATCCTAGAGAAGTAATCTTAGTTAATAAAGCAGCTTTCTTTTCAGTTTTTACAACCTCTTTTTCTGCTGTTTCAGCCTTTAAATTAGCATTATGTTCTGCAACTTTTGCAGGGTCATCTTTCATTGCTTCCATTTTTTCAGCTCTTTTAGCTTTCATATCTGCTAACTTAGCTTCAGCTGCTTCTTTAATTTTTGCAACTTTATCATCAGCAACATTTTTTGCTACGTCTCCAGCAACATTTTGAACTGCTGCTGTTGCTGCATCTACTGTGCTTGCTTCAACATTAACAGCTTCAGCAGCTTTATTTTTTAATTCATCTGTTTTTTCAGCATTTACTTCCACAGCTTTTTCTTCTGCAGCCTTCTTTTCAGTGTCAATAGCTGTAGTTACTTTTTCTTTAGCCGACTCTGCTTCTTTAGCTGCATTTTTTAAATCACCTAAACCTTGAGCAAAAGCCCCAAAACTTACTATTGATAAAGCAAGTACTAATACATTT
>JAQXDJ010000394.1 GCA_029251425.1 Vicingaceae bacterium | reverse complement strand
AGAAATTAAGAAAATTTACAAAGATTGTAAAATATTAGCGATTACGGATAAGTTACCAAAAGCAACAGTTTATAACTCATTAAAGAATGGTGTAGATAGTTATTTATTATCTGATTGTGAAAGACCAGAAATAATAGACGCTATAAATGATACGATGGCTGGTAAACAGTTTTATTGTGGAGAAGTTATTGATCTTTTAGCTGAAGGAACTGATGCTGAAAAGAATGGCTGTTCAGGTATTTCTTTATCTGAGAGAGAAATAGAGGTTATACGATTGATTTCTGATGGGTTTTCCAATAAAGAAATAGCTGAAAAAATATTTTTGAGCACGCATACAGTAAATACACATCGTAAAAACATTATGAATAAACTCGGCATAAAAAACACTGCAGGTATTGTTATTTATGCTTTTAGAGAAAACATTATCCAATAATTAAAATCTTTCTTTAATTCATTATTTCCTTAAAATACCACAAAAGTGGTATTGTAGTATCTGTTGTGTCCTACTATTTTTGCCTCGTTATTTAGAACGAATCTAAATAAAATTTAAAAAAGGGAATAAGTAAGTAATGAAGTTATTAAGTTTAGGATTAGGAATTTTAATGGTTGGAGCTTTATCGGCACAAACAAATAAGATTGATACTACAAATCAGCCATTAAACTCGGCTCAAAATGTATTGAATAATACATCACAAAAGAAGTTTACAATTGGAGGGTATGGAGAAGTTCATTACAATCAAGGTTTTAACGATACTACAAGAACAAATGGGAAGTTAGATGTACATAGAATGGTTCTCTTTTTTGGTTACAAGTTTAACGATAGAGTTGATTTTGTTACAGAGATTGAATTTGAACATGTTAAAGAGGTTTATATAGAACAGGCTTTTATGAATTATAGAATTAACCAAGCTTTTAATTTAAAAGGTGGTTTAATGTTAATCCCGATGGGAATTCAAAATGAGTACCATGAGCCAACAACATTTAATGGAGTAGAGCGAACAAGTATTGATGGAAATGTTGTACCATCTACATGGAGGGAGATTGGTCTTGGATTTTCTGGAAACTTAGATAATATTTCTTTAAAATACCAAGTATATGCTGTAAATGGCTTTATGGGGTATAATGGTGGTGGTAAATTAAAAGGTAGTAATGGTTTTAGAAGTGGTAGACAGAAAGGTGCCGAATCTACTATGAGTTCACCAAATCTTTCAGCTAAAGTAGACTTTTATGGAATAAGAGGTTTAAAGTTAGGTTTGGCTGGTTACTTTGGTAATACACAATCAACTTTGTTTGATGGTTTAGCCAATAATGATACAACTGGTTTAGCTGAACAAGCTGATTCTTCAGTAGTTGGAATGGCAATGGTTGGGTTTGATTTAAGATATCAATACAAGGCATTTGAAGCAAGAGCTCAAGTTATTTCAACAACAGTTTCTAATACAAAAGAATACAACACACTTACTGGTAAGGATTTAGGTTCGTCCATGTTGGGTTATTACGGAGAATTGGGATATGATGTGTTGAGTATTTTTAAGAAAGATGCTAAGGAAAGATTTGTATTGTTTGGACGTTATGAGTTTTGGGATACTCATGCTACGGTAACTTCAGAAATAATAAAAAATGATGCTTATGCTAGATCGGCAATTACTACAGGGTTTTCATACCATGTTGCTAAAGGTGCTGTGTTTAAAATGGATTACCAAATGTTTAATAACGAAGCTAATGGTAGTGCACAATCTAACCAGTTTAATATGGGGGTTGGAGTATGGTTTTAGTTAAATTAATTTTAGTTCATTAGTTTTATGGCCTGCTAAGAAATTAGCAGGCCCTTTTAAGTTTTTAAGGATGAGATATTTTTTGATAATAGTTATTATAAGTTGTTCACTTTTTTCTTTTGATTTACCAAAATCAGGCATGAAGAAAATGAATAAGAATTTGGCAAAATTATGGCCAGAAAATGTTGTCTCAAAAAAAGCAAGAAATTTGTCTGCGGCTGAAAAAAGCAAGCTTTCATTTAAGTTATATGATAATACTTTGTATCAGGTGTTAAAGGATAATAATGTAGTTGCTCATGCCTATTTATCAAAAGGCTTTGGTAAGATGAACGAGTTTGATTATATGATAGTTTTTAATAAAGATTTATCTGTAAAGAAAATTAAAGTTCTTATTTATAGAGAAGAGCAGG
>JAQXDJ010000085.1 GCA_029251425.1 Vicingaceae bacterium | reverse complement strand
TAAAGATGCTATTCCTTTAGGGATTAAATAATTTCTTCCGTATCCGTTTTTCACTTCAACGATTTCATCTTTAAATCCTAAATGTTCTTTATTTTCTTTTAATATAACTTTCATTTCTTTATTTATTAGAATAAATAACTCAGGCAACGCCTGTTACTTAAGCATATCTGCCACGTAAGGCATTAATGCTAAATGTCTCGCTCTTTTTACAGCTTGCGAAACTTTCCTTTGATACTTTAAAGATGTACCAGTAATTCTTCTTGGTAACAACTTACCTTGTTCGTTTACGAACTGCAATAAGAATTTTTCATCTTTATAATCAATGTATTTAATTCTATTTTTTTGAAATCTACAGTATTTTTCTCTCGTTAATTCAATATTAGGAGGAGTTAAATATCTAATTTCTGATGTATTTTCAGCCATGACTTTTAATTTTCTAGGTTAATATTGGATTACTTCTTTTTACGTTGAGGACGTGATTCAACGAAAGCGATTGCATGCTTATCTAAAGAAACTGTTAAGAAACGCATTACTTTTTCGTCTCTTTTCAAGTTCACTTCCATGTTAGCGATAGCCTCACCTTCCATTTCGTACTCAAACAAGTGGTAAAAACCAGTTGATTTTTTTTGAATTGGATAAGCCAATTTTTTTAACCCCCAATCTTCTTCATGCATTAGTTTAGCACCAGCATCTTTCAAAGATTTTTTAAACTTTACAACTGTCTCCTTCACCTGCTCAGCAGATAAAACGGGAGTTAGAATGAAGACAGTTTCATAACGTTTTGTCATTTTCTTTAATTTTAGTTATTCCTTTATTTATTTAAAGGACGGCAAAAGTAAACATTTTTGTTTGATTTGCAAATAGTTGAAAAGAAAGAAATATTCCTCATCATCTATTTGTTAAGATTGTTCAAAAATAAAATTTCAGAAATCAAAAAACAAACCCCTAAATAAAATTATATTTGTTCTTATTAATTAAGGTATGGAAAACTATATTGTTTCAGCAAGAAAGTACAGACCCACAACATTCGATTCTGTTGTAGGGCAACTTTCTATTACCTCTACCTTAAAAAATGCCATTAAAAACGAACACCTTGCTCAAGCATTTTTATTTTGCGGACCAAGAGGCGTTGGAAAAACTACTTGCGCACGTATTTTAGCAAAAACTATTAACTGCTTTAATGTTACTAAAAATATTGAAGCTTGTAATGAATGTGATTCTTGTAAATCGTTTGATGAAGGAAGATCTTTAAACATTCAAGAATTGGATGGGGCTTCTAACAATGGTGTTGATGAAATAAGAAACTTAATTGACCAAGTACGTTTTGCCCCACAAGTTGGAACGCACAAAGTATATATTATAGATGAGGTGCACATGCTTTCGCAAGCAGCCTTTAACGCCTTCTTAAAAACATTAGAGGAACCACCAAAACACGCTATTTTTATTTTAGCCACTACTGAAAAACATAAGATTATCCCTACAATATTATCTAGGTGTCAAATTTTTGATTTTAACAGAATTCAAATTGATGACATTTCTTCTCATTTAGCAGGCATTGCTAAAAAGGAAAAAGTAAAAGCTGAGGAGGATGGCTTACATATTATTGCACAAAAGGCAGATGGAGCATTAAGAGATGCTTTATCAATGTTTGACCAAATTGTAAGTTTTTCTGGAGGAACAATTACTTATAAGGATGTGATTGAGAATTTAAACATTCTTGATTATGATTACTACTTTAAAGTGACCAACTCTATTTTATCAAATAACATTTCTGATTCACTCCTTTTATTTAATGAAGTATTAAATAACGGCTTTGATGGTCATAACTTCATTAATGGTTTAGCTGAACACTTAAGAAACTTATTAGTTTGCCAAGATGAAAAAACTGTTGAACTATTAGAGGTTGGGGCTACGATTAAAGACAAGTATCTTGCTCAAGCAAAAGCATCGAACACCGTTCAATTGGTTAACTTTTTGAACATCTCAACCAAAACAGACACCCAATATAAAGCGAGTAAAAATCAACGACTCCTTGTAGAGGTAATGCTAATGCAACTTTGTTCTATCGACAGCCAACTGGCTGAAAAAAAAAAGCCCATAATTAACTTACCTTTTAACAACAAAAAA
>JAQXDJ010000327.1 GCA_029251425.1 Vicingaceae bacterium | reverse complement strand
TAAAGTATTCAATTTCTACTCTTACTCTGTACTTGATTAAAGCAGCTTCAGAAAAATAAGTTCTTAAGTCTTTGGTTACTCTTCCGTATCTACCGTCAATTGGCGAAATAGCTGTTAATTCTGTTAGATTCATCTAAAATTATAAATTTTGTTAAAAGACAAAAGTAACGCTTTTAAGCAGAATAAATAGCCTGAATATTCTGTATATTTGAGCAAGTTATTAAAGAAAAAATGAGTCTATTTAAAAATTTTGGAGTAGGAATTGGTGCTTACGGAAAAGCGTTAAGTATGCTTTTTACAAAGCAATTGTGGTGGTTTTTACTTTTTCCAATTGCTTTTAATGTAATTGTTATGATTGCTAGCTGGTTTGGAATTGTTTCATTATCAGATGCTGCAGAAGCATGGGCAAAAGGAGCGTTACAATTTAATGATGATTCATTCTTTCTTGCTGAATACTTGCAGTCTAGCTCAGGCGCTATTTCTACTATTGTAGGTTGGGCTGTTTGGTTTATCTCAAAAGTATTATTTTTTGTACTCTATGGAATGTTTGGAGGGTACATCATCATTATGTTGATGTCTCCTGTTTTTGCAGTTTTATCAGAAAAAACAGAAGAAATGTTAACGGGTAATAAGTACCCGTTTAATGGAGATCAGATGATGAGAGATGTGGTTCGTGGTGTACTAATAGCTTTTAGAAACATGTTTATTGAAATGGGATATATGATTGCTATTTTCATATTGAGCTTTTTCATTCCTGTGTTAGGTGGAATTATTGGAACGATTATTTTATTTTTTATTGCTTCTTATTTTTATGGTTTTGCGTTTATTGATTACAATAATGAGCGTAGAAGAATGACCTTGAAGCAGAGTGTTCAGTTTATTCGAAAAAATAAAGGTTTGGCAATAGGAAATGGGTTAATTTTTTCTTTGGCAATGTTTATTCCATTTTGTGGTAATTTAATAGCAGGTTTTGTTGCCATAGTTTCTGTAATTGCTGCTACAATTGCTACACACCAATTGGTTGATTTATCTAACAATCCTTATGCAAATCAGCATAAAAAAGAAGCGGATGTTGATGTGGAGGCTAAAAGTGTTGAAGATAATACCAAAAGATTAGATGACGGAAAAGAAGATTAAAATTTCAGCTGTTTCTTATTTAAATACATTGCCATTTATTAATGGAATTAATAAATCAGAAGTGATTAATGCAATTGAATTGTCATTAGATATGCCATCTGATTGTGCTAAAAAATTGTTGACTGGTGAAGTTGATTTAGGTTTGGTTCCTGTTGCTGTTCTTCCTCAAATGGAAGAATATCATATTGTTTCTGATTATTGTATTGGCGCAGAAGGAGAAGTTGATTCTGTTGCTTTGTTCAGTGAAGTTCCGTTAGCTGAAATTGAAACTATTTATTTAGATTATCAATCTAAAACGTCAATAACCTTAGTACAGGTTTTGGCTGAAAAACATTGGGGAATTAATCCTGTATGGAAAAAAGCAACTGCTGGTTATGAAAACGAAATTTCTGGAACTACTGCTGCTGTAATTATTGGTGATAGAACATTTAACCTTTCAAAATCATATCCTTACAAGTATGATTTGTCTGAAGAGTGGTTTAAGTTTACTGGATTACCATTTGTTTTTGCTTGTTGGGTATCGAATACAAAATTACCAGAATCATTTATTGCCAATTTTAATACTGCACTTAAAAGTGGAGTTAATAATATTGATGCAGTAATTACTCAATATGATGAAAAAGCTATTTCAAAAGCTCAATTAAAGACCTATCTTACAGAACATATTTCTTACACTTTAGATGATAAAAAAAGTAAAGCGATTGAGCAGTTTTTAGAGTTTGTAAGAGAGAAAGATTTGGTTAAATAGTCTTTAAAAACTGAATTTTCAATCCTTCAATATTTTCTAGTTGTTCAATAATATTTTCAGCTTCACTTTGTCTGATTCTAAACTGAATGGTTCCAGATTCCTCTAACACTTGCGAAGTAACTTCTAAATCTTGTTTTTTAATGAAGTTCATTACTTCACTCATAATGGCATAGCCAAATTGAATTTCATAAAAATTATCAACCGTACGGTTAATGATTTTTGCATTTTCAATAGCTTCTTTTGCGGCAGCTCTATAAGCAGTAATTAATCCTCCAACACCTAATTTAGTCCCGCCAAAATAACGGGTTACAACAATCATAATATTAGTTAAATCGTAAGATTGTATTTGACCAAATATTGGTTTTCCCGCTGTGCTACTTGGTTCACCATCATCGCTGTAACGATATAGTTTATGATCGGCACCAATTCTAAATCCATAACAATAATGACCAGAATCTGGGTTCTCTTTTTTTATACGAGCTAAGTGCTCTTTAAATTCTTCTTCAGAAAAAACAGGAATAGCAAAGCCAGTAAACTTACTACCCTTTTCTTTGTAATAACCTTCTGAAGGTGCTGCTATGGTTTTGTATTGGTCGATGTTATCTTGTTTAATTCTAGGGTTTACTCAATAATTATTCAGGTATAGCCTGTTAAAGAAATGTAATTACAAAAATACTCCATATGGCAAAGCCTAAGCCAATCCAGTTTCTTAACGATAGTTTTTCTTTAAAGAGTATTAAACCTACTAAGGCTGAAAGAATAACAACTCCCATACTTATAATGGGGTAAACCTGTGTTGCAGCTAAGCCAGAATTTTCTAGCGCGCCAAAAAATAGTGTTATGGTAATGTAATTTGGTAAACCAAATAGGAGTCCTGCAAAAAGGTTTTTAAATTTTATTTGAGGTTTTTCTTTTATAGATTTACCTAAAAGAATAATAATTCCACTTAGTCCTGCCATAAATAAAAGGCACATAAAAAACAAGCCTTTATCAGCTTCGTTAACAACTGTTTTTTGAGCGTTATTAAAAATAGAATCAGCAATTCCTTGTCCTACAAAAACGAGTATAATTAGCCAAATGTATTTTTTATCGAACGATAATTTTTTTTGTTGAGTGGAAGATAAATATATACCAACTATGGCTAAAATAAAGCCAATTACTTTAAGAAAGGTAATATGTTCGTTGGGGTAAAGTATTAATGCAATTCCTACAGGAATTAAAAGTGATAATTTATTAGCGATTGTAGTTATGGCAATTCCAACTTTTTGTGTTCCGGTAGCATATAAATTAAAGGTGACTATAAAAAGTATTCCAATAATCACTGCATGGTAAATCCAAGAGGAAGCTAAAATGTATTCAAAAGAAAAACTTTGCTCAGAAAAATAAAGACTAAGCCCTCCAGCAACAAAATAGTTTATAATTAATGCTTGTAAATTGTCAATTCCATATTTAGGAAATAGCTTAAAAAAAATAATTAAAACATTAAAAGCTACAATTGTTAAAACAATATCAATCATTAAAAATAAAATCTAAATGATCATCACCAAACATAAGAGATGTGTTTGGTTCTTTGTTTATAATGGGAGCTTTTAAACCCCTTTCAAACTTCTTAATTCCTGTAAATACTCTAGCTTCGTCCCACTGATTATTTTCAATAAATGTTTCTAATAATCTGGTTCCGCCTTCTATTAAAATGGATTGAACTTTTAATTCATATAAAACGCTTAAAATTTCAGCGATTAGCTCCTTGTTAGAGTCAATTTTAATAAACTCTAAGTTTGTTTTTTTTTCGTTTTTAGAATAGTTTAAAACAATAGTAGGAGTGCTGCCATCAAAAACTCTTAGGTTATCAGGTAATCTTAAATTAAGATCTAAAATAACTCTTAATGGACTTTTACCATTTACATCTCTAACCGTTAATCTAGGGTTATCATTAAAAGCTGTATTGGTTCCAACCATAATTGCCTGAACCTCTGTACGCCAATGGTGTACTATTTTTTTAGATTCATCAGTTGTAATCCAATTGTAAGCTTTTCCATCGTTTTTGAGTTCAGCTTCTTGTTTTAATTTTTCAAGATGCTCAGGGTCACTTCTATCAACATCAATAAAACCATCAGCAGTTTTTGCCCATTTAAGAATAATGTAAGGTCTTTTTTTACTGTGGTAATTAAAAAAACGTTTGTTTAATTCTTTCGACTTTCTTTCCAAAACACCTATGGTTACATCAACTCCAGCATCAGTTAATATTTTAATTCCTTTTCCAGAAACTTCTGAGTAAGTATCAATACAGCCAATAACAACTCGTGGTATTTTGTATTCGACAATTAGGTTGGCACAAGGTGGAGTTTTGCCAAAATGTGCACAGGGTTCTAAATTAACATAAAGTGTTGAGTTTGATAAGAGTGATTTATCTTCAACGCTGTTAATGGCATACACTTCAGCATGTGCTTCGCCATATTTTTGATGATAACCTTGCCCAATTACTTTATCATTGTGTACAATTACACAACCAACCATTGGGTTTGGAGAAACTTCACTTATTCCTAGTTTGGCTAATTGCAAACAGTTGTTGATGTATTTTTCGTGGGTGTTCAAAGTAGTTATTGTAGAATTATTTTTTGAGAATTGGATTTTCCTTCAGCTTCTACTTTCACAAAATAGATTCCTTTTGGGTAATTGGACACATCTAACTGAAGATTAAGCTTACCGTTGTCAATTCTTAAAACCTCTTTACCAATTACATTTATCAGTGTAATAGTTCTATCTTCTTTATCTTTAAAAATGAGGTTAACTTTTTCTGAAGTTGGATTAGGGTAGAGTTGGAAAGACATTGAATTATTGGATTCTTCGTTAACTGAAACTAATGCAATATAACTTAATTTAAAAGTCTTATTACTAACTTTTTGATTGTCTTCCATCCCACCAGCAATAAACCAGCCTTTATCAAAAAATTGCATATTGTAATCAATGTAAGCAACTCCTCTCATATCCATTGGAAGTTTAGCTCCTGAATTTGATTGGAAGTTTATTATTGTATCTATATTAGTTGAGGATAGATTATAAAAAATACCTCTGTTATTTGGTGCTACGCCACCACTTCCATTGTAGGCAATCCCATTGTAATTATAACTTGTACTAGAACCTCCAAAAAAATTCGGAGGATTATTTCCTGAGCCATTCTTAGAGTATGGAACACTAATACCTCGATAACTATTGTATAAACTAGATTGTGAAGTCCAGGTAATTTGAGTAGGATCACTTAGATCAATTTGTCCAATTCTTAATGTAGATTGAGCAGGAAAATTAGTGGCAGTACTTGCACCGCCATGATAATAAATAGTGTTATTAATAATTGTTCCTGAAGCTCCAAATGCCTTGTAGGTATTGTTGTTAGGGACTGAAGTTCCTGTTAACCAATTATCATTGGCTGGGTCATAAATTTGTACGTTAGGTATGTTTCCATTATTATTCCAACCAGTAATAACATAAATTAAACTGTCTTTGTAAACCGCTTGCACATGGTCATCAGTAGCAACAGGTATATTAGCTCCATTGCTTAAATAAGTGTTGGTTCTGGGGTTGAAACGATTAACAATGTTAGAAGAAATTTCATTCCCATTAGAAAGAACTTGATAACCTCCCATAATATAAACTATACTATCTACATAACTAGCTCCAGCAGCAATTACTGCATTAGTATTGGGTAGATCTGGAATGGTGTCCCAAACATCAGTAATAGTATTGTAACGAAATGATTTTTTGTTTATTCCAGACCAAATTTTAGTGTTATCGATTCCTCCAAAAGAATACACATAGCCGGTGTCATTTGTCCAGCCTTCTACCACAGCATTGTTTGAAATGGGCATAGGCATATTAGCAACTTCCGTAAGTGTCCAAACCCAATTTTGAGATTGAATATTGAAGATGAAAGCGAAAAGAAAAACAGAAAGGAGTAGTATTTTTTTCATAATAAAGAAGTTTAATCCTTTAAAGATACAATATATCCTCCATGTTTACGAATGTTCATTACAATACCATTTTCAAATAAAAGATATTGGCCTTTAATACCTTTTAATACTCCAGTATATTCAGGTACTTTATCAAAACCTATGCTTTTAACTTTTACTGGGTAATCTGTTACCGGGAAGTTTATGTCTATAATATCATCTGTTTTAGAAATGTATTGATGGTATTCTTCATCTAACAATTGTTTAGTTTCGTTTTTCTTTTCAATTAAATCAATATCAGGATAAACGTTCATTAACATTTTTCGCCAATTGGTTTTGTCAGCCATGTGGTCTTTTAAACTTACCTCAATCATTCCTGCTAAATACCTGTTTGGTGTTTCGGCCAATTTAATTGCTTTAACAGCTCCTTGGTCTATCCAACGAGTTGGTACTTGAGTATCTCTAGTTACACCAACTTTCATTCCGCTGGTTAATGATAAATACACTACGTGAGGTTTTAATTGCACCGATTTTTCAAACTCTAAATCTC
Source organism: Vicingaceae bacterium (assembly GCA_029251425.1). GTDB lineage: Bacteria > Bacteroidota > Bacteroidia > Flavobacteriales_E > Vicingaceae. The sequence continues at coordinate 2,086 of JAQXDJ010000327.1, read as the reverse complement.
TATCTTCAATACCTAAATGTGCTTGCGATCTTTCCGGGTGAATAATCCAATCAGCAGCTTCTGGAGCGTCTCTAAAACAAGGATAACAAAAACCTTGATTAAAAGATTTAACTGTTTCTCTGCCACATTTTAAACACTCTATTCTGTTTTGGTAAGTTAATGTAATTTCTTTTCCGATAAATTGATTCATGTCAACTAAATCATCACCAATAGGTAATTGATAAGCAACTTCTTCACCTAAATTAGTATGCATTTTTTTTATCTGTCCAGTATATTCCATTGTTTGAGTTAAAATTTTGAAAGTATAAAGTTAAAAGTAATAGATGTAAAGAACTAACTTTATAAACTTCTAACTTTAAGAACTTTTCAACTTTTGTTTAAATGGAAATTGTAAACTCAGTTTTTTCTTGGATTATCAAAAAACGGATTCATCAAATGGAGTTGTTTATGAAACATCCAATTGATGTGCAAAATGAGTTGTTTCTAAATCTAATTGATACAGCAAAAAATACAGAGTGGGGAAGGAAGTATGATTACAAATCAATAAAAAACTATCAGGACTATAAAAATAGAGTTCCGCTACAGGATTATGGGAGTTTAAAAGATCAGATTATTAGAATCAAGCATGGTGAGCAAAATGTTTTGTGGCCAACCGAGATAAAATGGTTTGCTAAATCTTCAGGTACAAGTACGGGTAAAAGTAAATTTATTCCGGTAAGTAAAGAGTCTTTAATTGATTGTCATTATAAAGGAGGTAAAGATTTACTTTCTATCTATCATAATAATCACCCTGAATCGAAATTAATTTTAGGTAAAGTATTGGTAGTAGGAGGGAGTAGCGCAATTAATTCCTTTAGTAATAATTCCTACTATGGAGATTTATCGGCTATTATTATGAAGAATTTTCCAATGTGGGTAGAGCAAAGAAGAGTCCCAAAAATGGATATAGCCATTATGGATGATTGGGAAGAAAAGATTGAAAAAATGGCGCTTTCTACTACAAAAGAAAATGTATCTAATATTTCAGGGATTCCATCATGGACTTTGGTTTTAATGCAACGTATTTTAGAGCTTAACAAAACAGATAACATTTTAGATATTTGGCCAAATTTAGAATTGTTTATGCACGGAGGGGTTAATTTTTCACCTTATAAAGAACAGTTTAAAAAAATAGCTCCTGGAAATCAGTTAAATTTTTACGAAAACTATAATGCCACCGAAGGTTTTTTTGGTTTGCAAGATCAGAGCAAGGTTGAGGAAATGCTTTTAATGTTAGATTATGGTATTTTTTATGAGTTTATAGAGCAATCAGAAATAGACAAAGAAAACCCTAAAACAGTTGCGTTAGAAGGAGTTGAGTTAAATAAAAATTATGCTGTTGTAATATCAACTAATGCTGGTTTGTGGCGTTATGTTATTGGTGATACTATAATGTTTACCTCACTTAATCCGTTTAGAATAAAGGTAACAGGTAGAATAAATCAATTTATTAATGCTTTTGGTGAAGAGTTAATTATTGATAATGCAGAAAATGCCTTATCAAAAGCATGTGCTAAAACGGATTCAATAATTAAAGAATACACTGTAGCTCCAAAGTTTTTTATTGATAAATCGACAGGAAGTCATCAATGGTTAATAGAATTTGAAAAATCTCCCGAAAATATTGAGTATTTTTCTAACGTATTAGATGAGGAATTGAAGCAGCTAAATTCTGATTATGAAGCTAAACGAATTAATGATTTAGTTTTAGGTAAGCCAGAAATCAATACATTAGCATCAGGAACTTTTCATGCTTGGCTCAAAAAAAATAAAAAACTAGGCGGACAACATAAAATTCCTCGTTTATCAAATGATAATAAATATGTTAAAGAATTAATTAAATTGGTATAGTTTTAGACAGGAAAAGGAAATGAAAAAAATTATCATCATATTATTACTAGTAGTGGCTTCTCCACTGTTTTCTCAAGTTAAAACATTTCCTTTTAATGGCAGTTCTTTAATTACCGATCATTTTGGATTTTATTATGAAATAAAGAATACAGAAATTAATAAATATTCTAAATCAGGAAAACTAGATTGTAAACAT
>JAQXDJ010000303.1 GCA_029251425.1 Vicingaceae bacterium | reverse complement strand
ATTTAATGTTTAAACATGAAGATGTTTTTATTTTATTGCTGAAGCAAAATAGGTACCAGAAAAAGAACAGATTTTAATCAGAAAGATTATTTGTTGTTTCTTCAATTTTATCAGAAACAGCTTCATTAATGGCATTGTCAACAAGATTATTAATGCTTATGTCTTTAAGGCCTGGAACAATAATTTGAGCTATTTTTCCAATAGGTTTATACAGAACAGATGTGTTTTTCATTTCTGGCTCAATAAAAGTGACTTGCTCATTTATAATGTTGGTAAAATTGATAATTACACTCATAATTAAACCAAATTTTAACATGCCAAATAGAGCTCCTGCGGCTTTGTTTACAAAACCAAGTGCTACCATTTTAATTATCTTTTGTAACATTTTTGCAAGTGTAAATACAGCAATAACAATTAAAATAAAAGTGACAGCAAAAGAGATTAAAGGCATAATATTTTCAGCAATATCAAAAGCTTTACTTAAATATTTTGCTGAAACTGACGAAAATTTCATACCTCCCCAGATTCCTAATCCTAAAGCAATAAATGAAGCAACTTCAATGATAATCCCCTTTTTAAAACCTTTATAAGCTCCCCAAAGTAGAGGAATAATGATGATGATGTCGAAATAATTCATTAATTCAAAACTACAAGTATAGTGGTTAGGTAAATTTATAGCGTTAATGATTTATTAAAACTAAATTGTTTATACATAAGCTAGAAGAAGTCCTTACTTTTGCTTTATGGAAAATAATATTGCACAAGATTGGTTAGCTGTTGAAAAAATGGTTTTTAAACGATTTGGAGAGAAGTTAGATGAGCAAACAATACTTTTTATTATTGGTTTACAAGAGCTAGGTAAAGGTGATGCAGATTATAAAAAAGAAGAGAAATTAGACATTATTCATATAGGTATATGTACCGTGTTGAGCCAGTTTGGGTATTACGAAAAAATTGGATTTGATGATGATGGTTGGCCACATTTTAAAAACATAAAAAAACTCCCCAATGAAATTCAAGGGGAGCGTCAAGAAAGCTTGATTAAACAGGCAATCATAAAATATTTTAATTTGTAAAACTTACTCTAAGTAAACAGTTTCATTAAAAACGTTTTCTTCATCTTTTTGTCTAATCACTTCAATTTTCACAACCTTATGTCCTTCTAAAAGAACGGGAGTTGTATCTGTTGCTAAAGAGTATGCAACATCAAGATCTAAGACAGCGGAAGCAGGAAAGTTAAATGTAATTTCTCCTAGAGCATCTGTTATTCCTTTTTGATCCATTATTGAATCTACAACACCACTGCTAGTGCTATCTATTTCTAATTGGTCAGTAGGCCAAGCACGAACAGTTGCACCTTCTAAAGGTGTTCCGCTTACATCTTTAACGCTAACAATTAGTATGGGGTCTCTATCTTTTTTACTACATGCAGTAAACACTAAAAAAGATGCAAAAAGAATGATAAGAATATAAGATTGTGTGTGTTTCATTTTTCTATTTTTAACAAGTCTAAGCCTATTTTAAGGCAGAATTTCTTAATATTGTAGCTAACAAAGATACTAATTAATCATGACAAAGAAAATATTTTCTACAGCCTTAATTGCAATGCTATTTTTTAGTATTAGCGGGTTTTCACAAAAAGCAAAAAAACAAACTAAAGTTTTAATTTCAACTTCTTATGGAGAGATGACCCTTGTTCTTTACAATGAGACGCCAAAACATCGCGATAATTTTATAAAATTAGTAAAGGATGGTTTTTATGATGGGACTTTGTTTCATAGGGTTATACAAGGTTTTATGATTCAGGGAGGAGACCCAGACTCTAAAACAGCTAAAAAAGGGCAGATGTTAGGAAATGGTGGGCCAGGCTATACAGTTCCTGCAGAATTTAATAAGCACTTTTACCATAAAAGAGGGGCTTTATCTGCTGCAAGAATGGGAGATGGAATTAATCCACAAAAAGCATCTTCTGGTTCTCAGTTTTATATTGTACAAGGTAAAAAATATGATAGAAAAAATTTAGAAGGAATGGGTAAAAGGTCTGGAGCTACATATACCGATGAGCAAATTAAAGTTTATGAAACAGAGGGGGGAACTCCTCAGTTAGATATGAATTACACCGTTTTTGGAGAGGTGATAGAAGGGTTTGATGTGATAGATAAAATTGCAGCTGTTGCAAAAGGTAGGGCTGACAGACCAAAAGAAGATGTTAAAATGACAATGAAAATTGTTAAATAAGCGCAATGAAAGATAAAATAGAAGAGCTGCTAGATGAGGTTGAAAACTTTAAAGCAGAAAGTAAAGAGCAATTAGAAGATTTTAGAATCCAATTATTAGGGAGTAAAGGTAAAATAAAAGGGCTATTTGCCGATTTTAGAAATGTACCTAATGAGGAGAAGAAAGAGGTTGGACAGCTTATCAACACTTTAAAAGTTAAAGCTCAAGACAAGTTAGATGAATTTAAGTCAAAATTGGCAGGAGGAGATGTTTCTGCGGATAATGATTTAGATTTAACAAGAACTGGAACACCTGTGCAGTTAGGAAGCAGGCATCCTATTTCTATTGTTAGAAATGAAATAATTGATATTTTTTCTAGAATAGGTTTTACTGTTTCTGAAGGGCCAGAAGTAGAAGATGATTGGCATAATTTTTCAGCATTAAATTTCCCGCCAGAGCACCCTGCAAGGGATATGCAAGACACCTTTTTTGTAGATTCTGATGGAGATGATGAAATTGCGTTGAGAACACATACATCTTCGGTACAGGTAAGAATTATGGAGAATACAAAACCTCCAATTCGAACATTATCTCCAGGGAGAGTTTATAGAAACGAAGCAATTTCTGCCAGAGCGCATTGTTTTTTCCACCAAGTTGAAGGACTTTATATTGCTGAAAATGTTTCGTTTGCAGATTTAAAACAAACGCTAATGTACTTTGCTAAAGAGATGTTTGGTGAGGAAACAAAAATCAGGTTAAGACCATCATACTTTCCGTTTACAGAACCAAGTGCCGAAATGGATGTTTCATGCTCTGTTTGTAATAGCAAAGGGTGCAATGTATGTAAATATACCGGTTATTTAGAGATTATGGGTTGCGGAATGGTTGACCCTAATGTTTTAGAAAATTGCGGAATTGACTCTAAAAAATATTCAGGATTTGCTTTTGGAATGGGTGTTGAACGTATTGCTATGTTAAAATATAAAGTGAACGATTTAAGGTTATATTCTGAAGGAGATGTTCGTTTCTTAGAACAATTTAAATCTGCTTTTTAATTAGTTGATTAATTGCCTTAGGAAAGTGTTCATATTCTAATTTATGTACTTTGGCTGCTACATTTTCGTAAGTGTCATTTTCTAAAACAGTACATTTTGCTTGAAAAATAATTTTTCCTTCATCGTAATGTTCGTTTACAAAATGAATGGTTATTCCTGATTCTGTTTCTTTATTTGCAACTACTGCTTTATGAACATTGTCACCATACATGCCTTTTCCTCCATATTTTGGTAATAAAGCAGGGTGTATATTTACAATTTTATTAGAAAATTTTTTTATTAGGTTTTCGGGTATTTTTAGCAAAAAACCAGCTAAAACAATCAGATTTACATTGTTTTTTGCTAAAATATGTAAAATTTCATCAGTATTTAAAAAGTCGGATTTTGTAAAAACATGAGAAGTCACATTCATATTTTTAGCCCTTTCTATAACAAAAGCACTGGGGTTGTTGGTTAATATTAATGAAACCTCAACATTGTCACTTTCTTTAAAATAATTAAAGATATTTTCAGCATTTGAACCACTTCCTGAAGCAAAAATTGCGATACGTGTCATAGATTTATTAATTTCATTTTTTCAAAAGTTAAAATTAGAGAACATGCCACATAAATTTATTCCTTATACGCAAAAAGAATTAACAAACGAAGAGCAGCTAGAAAAGAGTAAAACATTTTATGAGCAATTAGATGAAAGAAGGTCTGTAAGAGAATATTCAGATAGAGATATTGATATTGAGGTAATAGAAAACATTATAAAAACTGCTGGAACAGCACCTTCTGGAGCGCACAAACAACCTTGGACTTTTTGTTTAGTTTCTAATCCTGAGCTTAAATCTAAAATTAGAGAAGCTGCTGAGGTAGAAGAAAAAAAGAGTTACGGAAGTAGAATGAGTGAAAGGTGGAAAGAAGACCTTGCTCCATTAGGAACAACCTGGGAAAAACCATTTATTGAAATAGCACCTTATATAATAGTAGTATTTAAAAGAGTTCACGAAACAGTAGATGGAGAGAAAAGAAATAACTATTATGTAAACGAGTCTATAGGTATAGCATGTGGGATGTTAATCTCAGCAATACACAATGCAGGGCTGGTTACTCTAACCCATACGCCTAGTCCTATGAACTTTTTAGGTAAAATATTAAACAGGCCAGAGAACGAAAGAGCATATTTATTACTACCCGTTGGGCACCCTGCTAAAAATGCAGAAGTACCAGATATACATCGAAAAAAATTAAATGAACTATGCGTTGTTTACAAATAATCGAAAATTATTTGATTATGTTGAGATAAATAATTTTCTTTGCACCTTATAAAACATTAAAAAAATAGAATATGTCAGATATCGCAGGAAGTGTAAAAGCAATTATCGTTGATAAATTAGGAGTTGACGAGAACGAAGTAACAAATGAAGCAAGCTTCACAAATGATTTAGGAGCTGATTCATTAGATACAGTTGAGTTAATTATGGAATTCGAAAAAGAATTCAATATTGCAATTCCAGATGATCAAGCAGAAAAAATTGCTACAGTTGGAGATGCTGTAAATTACATTACAGAAAACGCAAAATAATAAGCGTTTCTTATAGGTTTAATGAAATAGCTTTGAATTTATTCAAGGCTATTTCACTTTATACAAACAAGTTTTAATCAATTTCTTAATGGAATTAAAAAGAGTTGTAGTAACAGGGCTAGGAGCAATTACTCCTTTAGGTAAAACCTTCCCTGAGACATGGAAAAATTTAAAAGCAGGTGTTAGTGGGTGTGCTCCTATTACAAGGTTTGACGCATCAAAATTTAAAACACAATTTGCTTGTGAGGTAAAAGATTACAATGTTGCTGATTACTTTGATAGAAAAGAAGGACGTAAAATTGACCCTTACACACAGTTTGCATTAATTGCATCAAAAGAAGCTGTTGAAGATTCTAAATTAGATATAGAAGCTGTTAACAAAGATAGAGTTGGAGTGATTTGGGGTTCTGGAATTGGTGGAATTAAAACGTTCCAAGATGAAGTAACAAATTTTGTTAGTGGAGATGGTACTCCAAGGTTTAATCCATTCTTTATTCCTAAAATGATTGCAGATATTGCATCGGGATTAATTTCTATGGAATATGGATTTAGAGGTCCAAACTTTACAACAGTTGCAGCATGTGCTTCTTCAACAAATGCTTTAATTGATGCATTTAACTACATTCGTTTAGGTAAGGCAGATGTTTTTGTTTCTGGTGGTTCTGAAGCTTCAATTTACGAAGCAGGAATGGGTGGATTTAATGGAATGCATGCACTTTCTACTAGGAATGACGACCCGAGTACAGCTTCTCGCCCTTTTGATAAGGAAAGAGATGGTTTTGTAATGGGTGAAGGTGGAGCAGCTTTAATTTTAGAAGAGTACGAACATGCAATTGCACGTGGAGCAAAAATTTACGGTGAAATAGTGGGTGGAGGAATGTCTGCTGATGCTCACCATATGACTGCACCACATCCTGAAGGGTTAGGAGCAACTAATGTAATGAAAAATGCTTTAGAAGATGCAGGAATGTCTGCTGATGAAGTTGATTATATTAACGTACATGGAACATCTACACCTTTAGGAGATGTTGCAGAGTCTCAAGCGATATTAAGAGTGTTTGGAGACCACGCGTACAACCTAAACATTAGTTCTACAAAATCAATGACTGGTCACTTATTAGGTGCAGCAGGTGCGTTAGAGTCTATTGCAGCCTTAATGGCAGTAAAAGAAAACATTGTTCCTCCAACGATTAATCATTTTAATGATGATGAATCTTTTGACCCTAAATTAAACTTTACGTTTAATAAGGCTCAAAAGAGAGAAGTTAGAGCTGCATTAAGTAATACTTTTGGATTTGGTGGACATAATGCTTCTGTTCTGTTTAAGAAATACGAAGCATAATTGTTTTTAAAAAAAGTCTTTCGAAAAAAAGATGAATATGCTGAAATTATTGAGCGTATAACAGGGGTTTATCCCGATCAGATTTCGATTTATAAGCAGGCTTTTTTACACAAATCAATCATACAAAATAACAAACTTGAGCCTTTCGAAAGTAACGAAAGGCTCGAGTTTTTAGGAGACGCTGTTCTCGATAGCGTTATTTCCAATAATATTTATCATAAATTTCCGAAACAAGACGAAGGTTATTTAACTAAGCTTCGATCTAGGCTGGTTAGCCGAAAAACACTCAATAATTTGGGAGTAAAAATTGGTTTGCAAGAATTAATGCAATCAAATTTAGAAAGAGCTTCAAAATCTGTTTATGGCGATGCTTTAGAAGCACTAATTGGAGCTATATTTTTAGATAAAGGGTATGAAATTGCCCAAAAATTTATTGAACAAAGGTTACTTCAAAACCATATTGATGTTGAAGCCTTAATTCAAACAGAATCGGATTTTAAAAGCCGTGTAATTGAATGGTGTCAGAAAGAGAAACTCAATTTTGAATTTAAAATTTCAGAACAAGAACAAAAAAGCGGAAGATTGTATTTGGCAGAATTAATTGTTAATGAAGAGTTGAAAGGTCGAGGGGAAGCATTTACAAAAAAACAAGCCGAACAGATTGCTTCAGAACAGTTTTATAAAGAGATTGAGAAGTAGTTAGATTAATAATTAATATTGCATAAAAAGAGGCTATGATAATCATAGCCTCTTTTGTTTATTATTAAAAAGTATTGATTATTGTTTGATCAATTTAATCACTTTTTGTTCGTTGTTATTCAGAACTTTAACAAAATAAACACCTCTACTAAAATGTTTGATGTCTAAGTTTAAAACTTGTTTGTTTAAGTCTGTAATACCATAAACTTCTTTCCCAGTTATATCAGAAATAACAACAGAACCATTGTTTAATGCTTGTCCAAAATTAATATTAACATTATCATTACTTGGGTTTGGATAAAGTAAAATATTAGAATTTAAACTATTTTCATTAAGTCCAACTGTTGCAATATTAACACAAGCTGAAGTGTCTGAGCAACTTCCAATAGTAACAATTACAGCATAATCTCCATTAGCATTTGCAGTAAAATTTTGGTTTGTTTCAGCAGGCACTATAGCATTCCCAGAACCACAATCAATCCATTCATAACTTGCACCTGTTGTTGCATTTGATGAAATAGTATTATTATTAGTTGTTGTTGAAGTATCAATTAATGCTGAAACAGTTACAGTAACTAAAGAATCACAACCGCTAGCAGCTGTTAATGTTTCAACTCCAGTATTGTTTGAAGCATTATAGGTTGTACCATTAAATATAAAAGAGGCTCCTTCACAAATAGCAGAATCTAATGTTCCGGTTATAGGGAGTAGTTCTGTTATTGTAATTGTAACAATAGAATCACATCCAGTATAAGAGGCTATCGTATCTACCCCCGAATTGTTGATTCCATTATAAGTAACACCATTAAATATAACAGAATCACCATTACAAATAGTAGAATCTAAAGTTCCTGAAGTTGAACTCGTACATGGAGCATATGTAACTCTTAAGTTACAATTGTTTGCCTGAAATCTTTTCCAGGTAGTAGGAGCAACAATCTCTGTTGCATACTGAAACGTTCCAGAAGGGAGGTCCGCAGCTAAGTTTGTGATAGCGCTTGTTCCTAAATCATAATAACCGTAAGCTCCTGTAGCTAAAGCAGTGAAAGAAGTATAAAGCCCATTTCCAAAATCTGTATATGCGGAAGTATCAACAGCTCCATATATACCTTTTGTTCCTGTAACATCATTAATGTTAATTATTTCTGAAAAAGCGGCATTACCTGTACCATTCATTTCAAGTTCTGTTTCCACTAAGCTAATTCCATTTCCTGATGGGATTGATGAAATATCGAACTGAACCCAACCTCTATAGTCCTGAGCTGTTAAGGTGCCTGTAAATACAAAGCCATTATTATCAACAAATGCAGGTGCGCTATTTTGCCATCCCCCCAGTGTTCCAGGAAGTGTAACTGTTGGATCTATTTTTACAGGATAAACTCTAGCTGAATTTTTTAACCATGATAAAGGAACCATTGTTATTATTTGATACCCCTTACTGTTTTTAATAACTTTATAAGCAGAGTTGTTTTGATTTAACCCATCTTCAGAATTGATATTAGCGTCAAAAACTTCAGGAGAAGGAATAATTATTGCTGCATTATTATCTTTATCGTTTATAACCAGCTGTCCGTTTATTATTTCTGAATTGTTAATTTTATTTCCTTTGTGAGTAATGTACCACCCTTTAGGAAGTACTATGTTTTCAGAAAAACCTAGAAAACCATTTTTGTTTACAACCTGAAGAGGAATATTGTTTAAAATTAGATTGTTTTTTACTTTATCATTTTCAACAATGTATTCTATGTCTCCAGATAAGAATGCATTTTTATATACAATAGTGCTACCGCTAACTATACCTATAGAATGTGATTGTGCTTCAATCATTTCTTCCTCATTGCTGCTATTTATTAATACAAGTGAAGGGTTCACTCCAATTTTAATGTTACCAGCAGCAACATTTATTAAAACACCACTATTAGAGTAATAACTTCTTAAGTTGTTAGTACTATTCTCATAGTTGTATTGAGGGTTGTTAGAAGGAGTTATTTCAGAATTAATATCTTGCCATTTTCCTTCATTATCTTTATAGTGAATAGAACCACCAGATACTTCAGCAACAAAACTTCCATTTTCCAACTCATAATGTTTGGCACTTTGAGTTCTTTTTTCAAGAAGTTCATTTTGAGAAAATAGGTTGCTAGTATATAATATTGCTCCTAGCAGAAGCGAACTTAGTAATAGTTTTTTCATAGCTTATATTTTTGATGAACTGTAAACTTAAGAGTTTAATCAATAAATAAACACGATTAACAGATTAATATCTTTTTTAAAGGAGGATTTTAATCAACCATCGGTTGTTTTGATGGGGGAGTTTTAAACTTTATTTGTTAGCGTAATTTTTAAGCTCTTCATTAATAATATGAAAGACTTGGTCTCTAAGAGTCGGAACATCTTCTTCTGTCATACCAATTGTTGGAATTGGTTCGTGAATAACAGCTTTCGCTATTCCTGGTCCAGCTTTCCCAGAAAATAAACCAGCCATTTCTAAACGTTTATAATTGGTGAAAAAAGTAATCGGGATTACCGGTATTTGTTTTTCTATAGCCAGTTTAAAGGCACCATTTTTGAATTTTAATAACTCAGGTACTTTAGCAGAAATAGTTCCCTCAGGAAACATAACAACACTGTGCCCTTTTTCTAATTCTTTACCACATCTATCCATAGAACGTTTTCCATCTCGAGCACTTCTTCTGTCAACAGGAATGTTCATTTTCTTAAAAAAGATGTTAAAAACAGGAACAGTTGCTAAAGATTTTTTACCCATAAAAACAAAATATTGAGTAAAGGTTTGATATAAAATAATGATATCTAAAAATGAAGAATGGTTAGGAGTAATAACATAAGCTTGCCCCTTTTTAATGTAGTGTCTATTTTTAACAGAAATAAAAATACCAGAAAGGTACATTAGTAAACCTGTATGGAATCGCAACAAGTTAAACCCTTTATTAAAGTGTTTTTCTGTGAGTAAAAAAGCTAAATAAAAAGGGTATAAAATTAAAAGCAGAATAGTAAACCACAGGAAAACATAAATTTTCCAAAAACCACCTAATATTTCCTTTATCTTTTTCATTTGAGCACGTAAATATATTAAAAATGATCCATCAGAATGCACAAGATATCTGATGAACAAAAATAAATATTACTTTTACCTTATGGCTAGAGTTTTAACAGGAGTACAAAGTACAGGAACACCACATTTAGGGAATTTATTAGGGGCAATTTTACCAGCAGTAGCAATGGGGAATGATCCTGAAAATGAAACTTTTTTGTTTATTGCTAACATGCATTCTTTAACGCAAATTAAAGATGCTGAGGTAATGAGAACAAATACTTATAGTACTGCTGCTGCTTGGTTAGCTTGCGGTTTAGATGTTGATAAAACTGTTTTTTATCGCCAATCTGATGTACCAGAATGTACAGAGCTTTCGTGGCATTTGAGTTGTTTTTACCCTTACCAGAGACTAACATTAGCACATTCATTTAAAGATAAAGCTGACAGGTTAGAAGATGTAAACTCGGGATTATTTACTTACCCAATGTTAATGGCTGCTGATATTTTATTATACGATGCAGAATTAGTTCCTGTTGGGAAAGATCAAATGCAGCATATTGAAATGACGAGAGATGTTGCGAGTAGGTTTAATCACAATATGGGTGAAGCTTTGGTTTTACCAGAAGCAGTTGTGCAAGAAGATACAAAGTTGATTCCTGGAACGGACGGTGAAAAAATGAGCAAATCGAGAGGAAACTTGATTAATATTTTTTTATCAGACAAAAAATTAAGAAAACAAGTAATGTCTATCCAAACAGATAGTACAGCTATGGAAGATCCAAAAGAAACTGATTCTTGTAATGCTTTTGCACTATATGAATTATTAGCAAATGAAGAGCAAATTGCTAAAATGAGAGAAAATTATGCTGGAGGAAATTATGGATATGGTCATGCTAAACAAGAGTTGTTTGAGCTGATTTGTGACAGGTTTAGCAAAGAAAGAGAACAGTATAACTACTATATGGAAAATTTAAACGAGTTAGACGAAAAACTTAAAATTGGAGCAGACAAAGCGCGTTTAGTTGCTATTGATGTACTTGTTCGTGTGAGAGAAAAAATGGGGTATTAGTATTTGAATACACGTTTTACTCTAGGAGAGTAGGAGGTTAGAATTTCATAAGGAATAGTTCCGATGCATTTTGCCATTTCTGTTATTGAGTTTTTTTCACTAAAAATGAAAGCCTCATCTCCAACATTACAATCTATACTAGTAATGTCAATCATTACCATGTCCATGCAAATATTACCAACTATTGGTGCTTTTTGGTTGTTGACAATCATGTTCCAATTACCATTGCTTAAATTTCTGTTTAGTCCATCTGCATATCCAACAGGAATTGTTGCTATTATTAGATTCTTTTTAGCAATACCAATCCTATTATAACCAATAGTTTCTCCTTTTTTGATGTGTTTAATTTGAGCAATTTTTGATTTTAGAGTGCTAGCTGGTAATAGTTCTTGTTGAGTAATTTCATCAGTTGAAACACCATAGAGGCCAATTCCTAAACGAACCATATCCATTTGTGCTTTATTAAAACGAACAATACCGGTTGAATTTAAAATATGCTTATCAATAGAATAGTTTAGATTGTTTGAAATTAAATTGGCAACGGTTTTAAACTGTGTTATTTGCTGGTTTGTAAAAACATCTTCATTTCTATCTTCAGCTGCAGCTAGATGAGAAAACACACTTTCTACTTTTAAAAAAGGGTGAGCATTTAAGGTTTCTAGTAGTTTGGGAATTTCACCCTCATCAAAACCTAAGCGATGCATTCCCGTATCTATTTTAATACTAATAGACATAGGGTTAGAATTGTCGATAGAGTCTATTAAACGAGTTAGAGCATGTTGAGAAAATATTGTGGGAGTTAGAGAGTATTCCTTAACTAAATCGAAACTATCAACTTCTGGCTTCATTACCATAATGGGTAGTTTTATGCCTGCGTTTCTTAATTCAATTCCTTCAAAAGTATTGGCAACACCTAAATAATTAACATTGTTTTCTTCTAAAAGTTTGGCTACATCATAAGTTCCTAACCCATAAGAAAATGCTTTAACCATTACCATAATTTTGGTAGTTGGTTTTAGTAACGATTTGAAATAATTTAGATTGGAGACTAAATTATTCATGTGAATTTCAAGTGTGGTATCGTAAACGAGTTCTTTCATATTAATCCTCACTTATGTAGATGGTTGGGGAGATTTTGTTTTAGTTGCATTATTATAACAAGATCTGCAAAGCGGCTCATATTCATCAACTTCACCTAGCAACACTAAATCTTCTTTTTCTCCAAATCTAAATGAGTGATTAGCCAAATCACCACAACGCATACAAATTGCATGCACTTTAGTAACATATTCAGCTGAAGCCATTAACCCTGGCATTGGGCCAAAAGGAACCCCCTTAAAATCCATATCTAACCCAGCAACAATTACTCGAATTCCACTATTTGCTAGTTGATTGCAAACTGCAACTAAACCATCATCAAAAAATTGTGCTTCATCAATACCAACAACATCAACATTAGTTGCTAAAATAGGAATGTTTGATGAAGATGGAACAGGGGTTGAATGTATTTCGTTTGAATCATGTGATACAACTTTTTCTTCATCATACCGGGTGTCAACACCTGGTTTAAAAATTTCTACATTCTGTTTTGCAAACTGTGCTCGTTTCATTCTACGAATCAGTTCTTCTGTTTTTCCAGAAAACATAGAGCCACAAACAACCTCAATCCAGCCTTTCTTTTTATTGGGATTTATGGTGTCTTCTAGAAACATGGTTAATTTTATTTTTGAAGTTAATTTTGCTTAATTTTATCTAAACAAATTTGCAAGTTTCGAAGTTATGGAAATAGAACAATTACGACAAGAGATAAATGAATTATTAGAAAATGTTGTGAAGCATTCGAATAACTATACAGGAAAGGAGCATCTTTCTACTTTAGACGCTAGCTTTATTTTGAAAAAAGTAAATAAAGTGCAAGAATCTCTTACTATTTTAAAATATTTGCTGGAAGCAAAACATCAAGAAAGAGGTGAGGGAAAAACGGAGCCCCCCGTTAAGACCATCAATAAAGAAGGGGTTGAAGAATTAACGGATACGAGCGATACGAAAGAATTTTTAGTTGAAAAGGAACCGGAAGAAGAAAAAGTTGAGCCTATAATTGTAACTGAAACTGAAGCAATAGAAGAGGAAAAAGAACAGCTAAAAGTTGAGAACATAGAGCACCCACCTATTTCTAAATTATCGGACGGACTAACATTAAATGATCGTTATTTATACGCAAACGAGTTGTTTAATAAAGATATGAATGCATTTAATGACTTAATTAAAGCGATTGATAACTGTTCTAATTTAGATGAAGCTGTTGCTTTATATGTTTCAATGGACTGGGAATTAGAGAACGAACATGTAATTTCATTTACTAATTTAGTAGAACGTAGATTTTCGTAAAAATGAGAAAAGGAGTACTACTTCTATTTTTTCAGATTAGTTGTTTTTCAATTTTTTCGCAAGACATAAGTTATGCTCGGAAAATTATTGATACACTAACCACATCTTATTTTGCAGGAAGAGGAGCTGTTGAAAACGGAGAACAAAAAGCTGCAGGTTTTATATCCAATCAATTTAAAACGAACGGGTTAAAAACCATTAACACTTCATATTTTCAAGAATTTGACGCTCCTATAAATACATTTCCAAACAGAATGGAAGTTAGTGTTGATGGAAAACTAACTACTCCAGGAAAAGATTTTATTATTGATGCAGCTTCTGGAAGTGTTGATGGAAATTTTGATTTATTTTTTTATACGGAAGGAGATTTTTCAAAAAAAAGCGAGTTAGATAAATTAATTGCAACAGGGTTTTTTGTTAGTAAATTTATTGTGTTAGAGCAGAATAATACTATTACAGAAAGTGAGGTGTTTTTGCAATTAAAACAGAACAAAGTAAAAGCTGCAGGAATTATTTTTATAGAGAAAAAGTTAACACAACATTTATCAAACGTTGCTAAAAACTATCCAACACTTCATTTTAAAAAAGGGGTATTAACAAAAACTTCTAAATCTATTTCAGTAAAAATTGATCAAGAATTAAAAAGCAGTTATACATCTCAAAATGTAATAGGACTAGTTAAAGGAACTGAATATCCAGATTCATTTACTGTACTTTCTGCACATTACGATCATTTAGGCAAAATGGGAAGCAAGGTTTATTTTCCTGGAGCAAATGATAATGCAAGTGGAGTTGCGATTTTGTTAGATTTAGCTAAATATTATGCTCAGAACCCACAAAAAAAATCAATCATTTTTATTGCATTTGGTGCAGAAGAATCAGGGTTGGTTGGATCAAAATATTTTGTAAATAACCCATTAGTTCCACTTTCTCAAATCAATTTTGTATTTAATATGGATTTGATGGGGACAGGTAGTGATGGCGGTATGATTGTGAATGGGAAAGTTTATGAATCTCACTTTGAAAAGTTAACACAAATAAATAACGAACATAAATATTTGCCAATTATAAAAAAACGAGGAAAAGCTGCTAATAGCGATCATTATTGGTTTTCTGAAAAAGGAGTTCCTTCATTTTTTTTATACTTAATGGGGGGTGTTAGTGCTTATCATGATGTTGATGATGTTTCTAAAACATTACCACTAACAAAGTATAACAAGAGTTTTCGGTTAATTCGTGATTTTGTAGATGGGTTGTAGAAAATTTTACTTTGTCATCCTGAGTTTATCGAAGGATAAAAAATAAACACATACTTTTGTAGTATGAAAGCAAAAACCCCAAAAGAATCTTTAGCAGTTACCACAAAAGTAGTTTTGCCAAACGACACCAATATGTTGGACAACCTTTATGGGGGAAATCTGTTGCATTGGATGGATAATATAGCCGCGATATCTGCACACAGGCATTGTAAACGAGTTGTTGTAACAGCATCGGTAAATCATGTTGAGTTTAGAAAGTCTATTGAATTAGGATCTATTGTAACTATGGAGGCAAAAGTTTCTCGTGCTTTTACTTCTTCTATGGAGATTTTTATTGATGTTTATATTGAAAATCCAATAACAGGGAAGCAAACAAAAAGCAATGAGGCAATTTACACCTTTGTTGCTGTCGATCAAAATGGAAGTGCAATTGCTGTTCCACCTATAAAACCAGAAACAGAAGTAGAAAAAATACGTTTTGATGCAGCTTTACGTAGAAGGCAATTAAGCTTAATTATTGCTGGAAAGCTAAAGCCAGAAGAAGCGACAGAATTGAAAGCATTATTTGCGTAATTGTTAAGCTGGAAAAGCCAACATTTTGTCTTGAAAAAACAACGTTTAATTTTTCAGTTTGTCAAAGTAAAAAACTTATTATATTTAGCCTTGATTAATTTAATCAGGGTTTTTATGCAAATTACTTTTCGATATACATTTGTTTTATTCCTTGTTGTATTTTGCTTTAATGTAAATGCTCAGGTCAGTTATTTCGATAGTTTAAAAACAGTTATTTCAGGGGTTTCAGAAGATAAAAAGATAGCGTTAATTATCGCTATTCCTTTTGATAAAATGAATAGTAATACTTCTACCGCTATTGATATTTATGGTTATGGAATAGACATCGCAAAGAACCAGAAAAGTGAAAACTTAACCGCTCAACTTTATGAAAAACAATCAATAGCTTATTATTATAAAGGAGATTATGATTTAGCGGTTCAGACAAGTTTAAACGCAATTAACCTATATGAAGGGTTAAAAAACAGATTAAAAGTCGGATCTGTTTATGCTAGCCTTGGTTATCAGATGAAAAGAAGAGATTTACCAAGAGCATTTGAATATATGCGAAAAGGCATTAACCAGTTAGAACAAATTAATGACCAAAAAGCTTTATCTGCAGCCTATAATAATTTTGGAGTGCTTCACGAAATGGAGAGCAATATTGATAGCGCTTTGTTTTATTATAAAAAAGGGTTGTTAATTGTGGAAGAACTAGCAGATAGTATAGGGATTCCTTATAGTTTAAACAACATTGCTGGAGCCTATGTTATAGAAGGCAATTATAAAGAAGCGATGTCTTATTACGATAGAGCGTTTGTTATTAGAAAAAAAAGAAACGATTTGAACGGTCTGGCAGAAAACTATAGTTATTATGGAGATTTTTACTTTAAGCAAGAGCTTTATAAACAAGCAATTATTAAATATTTGGCTGCCGAAAAAATAACAGCTAAAATCAACTATGCATATTTACAAAAAATTATTAGTCAGCAACTCGCAACTTGTTATTTGGAAACAAATAACTACTCAAAAGCTTTGTATTACCAAAAGCAACAAGTAATACTAAACAGCAAGTTACTAAATGAAAGCTCAAACAAAACTATAGCTGAATTAGAAACACAATTTGAAACACAAAAAAAGGAAAAACAAATTTTAGAACAAAATTTAATAATTGCTAACAAGGATCTCGAAATAAAGCAACAAAGTTATTTTATGTATGTTTTAATTGCGATTGGAATTTTAATTGTAGTGCTAGGATTTTTTATACTTAAACAAATAAAATTTAAGCAACAAAAATTAATTGAAGCTAACCGACTAAAAGATGAAATAGCTAAAATTAAAATGCAAGAAAAGCTAAATGAAGAACGTGTTCGAATTTCTCGTGATCTGCATGATAATATTGGAGCTCAACTAACTTTTATTATTTCATCAATAGATAATATGAGTTATTTTATGAAAGAGACCAACAATGAGTTAAAAGACAAGTTGTCTGAACTTAATGAGTTCTCACGTAATGCAATAAAAGAGTTAAGGGTTACAATTAACACCTTAAATAAAAGTAAATGAAAAGCATCTTAAATATCGCCTTATGTTTGCTTTTTACAACTTCTGTAAGTGCAAATGAAGATTCTTTAATTGTTTTTAGTTTGCTAGAACAAGCT
The DNA here is from genome assembly GCA_029251425.1 of Vicingaceae bacterium. Classification (GTDB taxonomy): domain Bacteria; phylum Bacteroidota; class Bacteroidia; order Flavobacteriales_E; family Vicingaceae. Next base: position 17,164 of record JAQXDJ010000303.1, on the reverse strand, counting down.
AAACAAACAGAGAGTACTGACTCATCTATAAGTTATGCCGATGAGGCAATGCGTTATGCTAAAAAACAACACTATTTAGACGGGGTATTAACTGTTGCTAAACATTTTGGAAACCAATATGCACAAACTGGGGAACTAGAAAAATCAATTAACTTATATCGAGAAATTATTGCTACAAATTCTTTTAGCCCAAAACAGTTAAGCACAGCTTATAATCAATTGGGAATTTATCATGTTTATATGGGACATTATGATAGTACTGAGGTTTATTTTTTAAAGGCTTTAGAAATGCGAAAACGACTTAATGATAGTGTTGGAATGGGCGCTTCTCTAAACAACTTAGGAAATGTAGTTATGAGTAAAGGAGATTACGACAAGGCAACATCTTATTATATACAGGCTTTAAAGGTTAGGGAACAAATTAAAGATAGCTCAGGTATTGCATCAAGCACAAATAATTTAGGGCTAATTTTTTACAAACAACAAAAGTTTGAAGATGCGATTCTTTATTATCAGAAAGCCTTAAATATTAACCGCAAGCAAAATAGTTTAAAAAAGGAGGCTTTGATTTTATTAAACTTAGGGAATATCTATGATGAAATGCTTCAATTAGATTCGGCTTTGTTGTATTACCAACAAGCTATAACTGTTGGGGAAATGAGTGGTGATTTACGTACTATTGCTATGGGCTATGGAAATTTAGGGGTGACACAACAAAAACTAGAAAACTATGCTTTAGCAGAACAAAACCTTCGTAAAGCATTAAAGATCAGGGTAGAATCAAATGATATTGAAGGCCAATCTATCTTGTATAATAATTTAGGAGCAGTTTTTATTGGAACTAAAAAATATAAAGAAGCGATAAATTATTTCAATCAAAGTTTAGAATTTTCTAAGCAAACAGGACATTTAGAAACATCTAGAGATAACTATTTAGGCTTGTCTGAAGCTTATGAAAAGTTAAATCAATATGAATTAGCATTTTTTGCTCATCAAAAATTTAAACTCATTAAAGACTCCATGTTGAATGAGGCAACAAATGAACAAATAGCGTTGTTAAATACACAGTACGAAACAGAAAAAAAAGAAAAAGAAATAGCCTCTCAACAACTAGAAATAACCTCTCAGCAACTACAAGTAAAACAACGCGATTATTTACTTTTAGGGTTGGGACTATTAATTGCATTTATTGTGCTTATAGGTGGTTTTGTATATCGTACTCAGAAGCAAAAGCAATTAAGACTACAAGAGGAAAATTTATTAAAGGATGAAATAGCTCGAATAAACATTCAAAACGAATTGCATCAAGAACGCTTACAAATTTCTAATAGTTTACACGATAATATTGGTTCGCAGTTAACCTTTATTATTTCTTCGGTTGATAATATGAGTTTTGTGTTTAATGATTTGGATGCTAAATTAAAACAAAAACTAATCGACATAACTACTTTTACTAAAGGCACCATTACCCAGTTAAGAGATACTATTTGGGCATTAAATAAAGATGAAATTTCTTTTGAAGACTTAAAAGCGCGACTGTATAATTATATTAAAAATGCTAGCTTGGCTCAAGAGCAAACTAAATTTGAATTTAATTCAGATTTAAAATCAGATATTCAATTGAATTCTATTCAAGGAGTTAGTATTTATCGTGTTGTACAGGAGGCAATAAACAATGCAATGAAATACTCTGCAGCAACTTCGGTATTGTTAAACATTTCAGAAAAAAAGGAGGAAATACAGGTTTCTATTAAAGATGATGGTATAGGATTTAATTTAACTGAAATAGAATTAGGAGATGGGTTAGAAAATATGAGAAATAGGGCATTAGTAATAAATGCTACCTTTGATATGATTTCAGAGCCCAATAAAGGAACAGAGATATTGTTAACTCTACCAAAATAGTTTAAACGAAATACGACAAATGCCGTATAGCTAAAACAAGATGAAGTCAATATCTTTGAGTAATAATTTTAGAACTATGATTAAAATAGCGGTAGCAGAGGATAACGGATTTTTAGCAAAGGCAGTACAAGAGAAAATTTCTTTTTTTGAGGATTTAAAATTTAAATTTAGGGGCACTAATGGAAATGATTTTATTGGAAAATTAACGCAAGATCATAATGTTGATGTTATTTTAATGGACATCCAAATGCCAGAAATGGATGGTATTCAAACAACAGAATATGTTAAAAATAAATACCCTCATATTAAAATTTTAATGCTGACAGTTTTTGATGATGATGACAATATTTTTAGAGCAATACAAGCTGGAGCAGACGGTTATTTATTGAAAGAAACCAATCCTGAAGACTTACATAAATCAATTGTAGATGTATTAGACGGTGGAGCAGCAATGACTCCTTCTGTTGCGTTAAAAGCATTAAACATTTTGCGTAATCCATCCCGAATGACAGGAGACAAAATTCAGCAAGAAGAAATTACACTTACAAAAAGAGAAACTGAAGTTTTAGAGCAATTATCTAAAGGGTTAAATTATCAGCAAATTGCAGAAAATTTAATTTTGAGCCCTTCAACCGTTCGTAAGCACATTGAAAATATTTATAAAAAACTACAAGTACACAATAAAATGGAGGCGGTACAAAAAGGAATGAAGCTGAATATTTTATAAAGCTTACTTTACTGAAAAGTAAACCAACACTGCAGGGAGTATTACTGTTAAAGCAGTAGTAATAGATTGAATTAACTTATTCGGGTCAATGGATTTTTTTTCATAATCGGTAACCAATTCTTCAGGTAAAGTTTCGTAGGAAGTTACCTTACCTGTGTTAGAAAACGTAACAACTAAATCTTTCCATTTCCCATCTACAATAACACCTTTGTTTTTTCTCATTAACAATGGCATTCTTTTTACTTCTTTTACGCGATATTTATATAAAACAACTGTAGTTCCTGAAGTGTCTTTAGCAATTAACTGATGAAGTATCCTCTTCCTCAACGGTTGTTGTATCATCAAAATGAGTAATAATACTGTTAAAGTTAAAAATAGTATCTGTTAGCACAGTGTTACATTTTAATCTATCAATAGTAATTTCTTCAATAACATAATTTTGACCAATGCAAGCCATTACATTTGGATTTACACTTAAATCATTAACATATAAAAAAGTGTCTTTACCGTTTTCTTCATAAATTAATAATTCGCCTAAGCTTAACCCTCCAGTAAAATAGTTTAAGCTCAATCCTTCAAGGTTAATTGTTCTTCCTATTAACTCTTTACCATTATTATTGATATAGTTTTTGGGGATCATAGGTATTGCAATAAGCACTACAATGATAAAAGCGATAAAGCCAATTAGTATTTTATGTTTTTTGTTAAGCATGAGAATAAATTAATAGCGGGCAAATATAGGCGTAATTTAAAATATACGACAAATGCCCTATTGTTAGAAAACAGTAATTCTCAAATCTTTGTAGCGTGAACTAATAAAATCAAAAAAAGATGAAAAAAGTAAAATTTATAGTAGGGGCTTTTTTAATAAGCGCATTTAGTTTAAATGATGTTTCAGCTCAAAAATTAGCAAAAGAACAAGTTGTTGAATTAACAAGAAAATCTAAAAGAAAAGGTTATTTAGGAGATGTAGTTGTTGATGATGCTAAGAAGCAATTTGATATGGTTTTTGTAACAAAAGACAATGCTAGAAAAGCAAAATACGAAATCTACAAATTTGATTATGATTTTAATTTGATTAGTAATTCTGTTGAAGAAGAGAGAAAGTCAAGAAGAAAAAGATCAAAAAACAAAACTTACAAAGGAGATTATTGGGAAGTAACAGGAGTAACAGCAAGTCCAAATATGATGGGGAAGTTGGTGCTAAAAAAGACACAGTATGTTAACCAATGGAACTGGTGGAAAGGCGGTTATGAGACAACAAAAACATTGTTAGCAAAAGAAAAGCCAAAGCAATTAGGAACAGACGGTGGGGATAAAAAAAGAAAATTATACTACACGTCACACAGAGACTTATCGGACAAAGGAGAATTGTTGGTTTGTGCTTTAATTAATACGGGTATTATAAGGATGTCTAAAAATGCAGGTAGAGAATACCAAATTATGCACATTGATAAGGATTTGAATATTATAAAAAAGACACCTTTAAATTTTGAACATCCACAAGCACTATTATATTCGGCTGAACTTGAAGATAAAGATGAATGGATAATGGTTTTTCAGAATTATGGAGGGCAAGGAATGGGTAAAGTACAAGCAGATGATCCGACTCAATTAACTTGTGTAAAAGTAGATGGCGCAGGAAACGTTACTGAACGATTTAATTTTAATACTAAATGTAATGAATGGGCAATTTTTGATGCTTATTATGTTGGTAACGAATTGTATTTATATGGCGCAGGAAATATTAATAAACCAGAAAAGAAGTTTACTAAAGCGCCATTTTGTATTACTGCTGATGCTGCTCCAGGTGCAGGAACTGCTGAGCAAAGAATGAATACATTAGAAAGTATGAAGTATGGATTTTTACAGGTGGTTAAATTAAGTGGAGGAAAAGCTGAATTTGTTTCTGCTGTTTCTATTGACGATATTAATGCAAAAGGAGTAAAGCCAGGAGACCAGAAAAAATTAAGAGAATTTGATGGTAAAAAGTTTGTGTTAAATGGTGTTAGTGTAACAAGCTCGGGAGATATTTTTATAACAGGTCAAGATTTTAAATATGATAATGTTGGAGATGTGAAAGGAAGAGTTTATAAAGACTTATTAATGTTTCAATTTGATAAAACAGGAGTATTTAAACGTTATTATGGTGTTCAAAACACTGCAAAATCTGCAGGTCTTTTAGGAGGGGCTGGAGGAGCAAAATCTTATCCAGCAGAATCTACAGTGTTTGAATCTCCTACAAACAAAGATGAGTTGTTCTGGAATGTATTTTTATGTGGAGATATTGATGTAGATTGCTCTTCTGAAACAAGTGGAAATACTAGAACTACAACTTGTGTTTATACACCTCTTTATAAAGGGATGATGGGTAAGATTAATGTAAAATCTGGAATGGTTTCTAATTTTAATAATTTTGGTGGAGATGACTTTTACTTGTACATCGATTTAGAGGATGATGGAAAAGGGAAAGACTTGCCATACTTTAGTATTAATGGAGGCAAACAAATTGTTTACTGTGCTAGAAAACGTAAAGGTGGAATTAAAGGAAATGAAAGATGGGGGAATCAACTTTGGTTTGGAAAGTTTGATCCAATGCAACAATAAAATAATTTATAAAGCACCTGCAACTTTTGTGGGTGTTTTATGTAAATAAGGCAAATGACGTATTGTCATTTGTTGAAGAGAGGATGACCTTTACAGAAAATTAAAATTTAAAAGATATGAGAAAAATAGTTTTAAGTACATTGATGATTTCAGCAGCAATAGTAATGTTTACTGCTTGTAAAAAAGAAGAAGATACTCCAGCTCCAGTAGCAACAACAACAGCTACTCCCGCACCAACACCTGCACCAACATCAGACCCATGTAATGGAGACCCTGGATTTTGTATGGATTATGGGTCGGTTAATAAAAGTGGTCCAGCTAAACTTTTTGTTTATAATGGAAGTAGAACAAGGGTTTACTGGGAAAACGGATCAGGAAATTCATTTGAGCAAATAGAGTTGGATATTGAAGGATTGGTAGCAGGAACGTACAATGTTGATGGTTTAGCAATACCAGGGTCATCAGCTAATGTTCAATATTATTCTGCTGCTGGCGGAGTTGTAAACCCAGCTTACGGAACAGTTGTTGTAAGTGCGTTAGATACTATTAATGGTGTAACAGGAACTTTTACTGTTACCATGAATGATAGTACAAAAATTACCAATGGTAAATTTACAAGTATCGTAAAATAAATACTAAAGACTTTTTTAGTTCACACTTTTAGGAGTGGAAAGGAGCCCCAAATTTATTTGGGGCTTCTTTTTATAACTAAATTAAAATCTTCTTCCATTAGCGAAGCGGTTTTTTTACTTTTGCATCAACTTATTAAACACATTATTGATGAACGTATTAATATTAGGATCAGGAGGAAGAGAGCATGCATTTGCATGGAAATTAGCTCAAAGTAAAAAGTTAAATAACTTGTTTATTGCCCCAGGAAATGCTGGAACTGCTGCTGTTGGAACTAATGTTGAAATAGGAGTGAATGATTTTGATGCGATTAAAGAGTTTGTTTTAGTAAACGATATTAAAATTGTTGTTGTTGGGCCCGAAGATCCATTGGTAAATGGAGTACATGATTTCTTTTTGGCTGACGAAGAGTTAAAGAATGTTGGTGTAATTGGGCCAAAGAAAGATGGAGCTGAATTAGAAGGAAGTAAAGAGTTCTCTAAGATATTCATGGAGAAACACGGAGTACCAACAGCAAAATACCAAAGCTTTACAACTGCTAATTTAGAGGCTGGTTATACTTTCTTAGAAAGTTTAAAACCACCTTACGTGTTAAAAGCAGATGGTTTAGCGGCAGGAAAAGGAGTGCTGATTTTAGATGATTTAGCTGAAGCTAAAACTGAATTAGCAAACATGACCAACGGAAAGTTTGGAAATGCATCAGCAACAGTGGTTATTGAAGAATTTTTACACGGAATAGAGCTTTCGGTGTTTGTTTTAACAGATGGAGAAAGTTATAAAATATTGCCTTCGGCAAAAGATTATAAAAGAATTGGAGAGGGAGATGTAGGATTAAATACAGGGGGAATGGGAGCAATTTCTCCAGTTCCATTTGCTGATCAAGCTTATTTAGATAAAGTAGAAGAGCTAGTAGTAAAACCAACAATTGCAGGATTAAAAGCTGATGGGATAGATTACAAAGGATTTATTTTTATTGGACTGATGAATGATAATGGAAATCCTTCTGTTGTAGAATACAATGTAAGAATGGGAGACCCTGAAACTGAAGTTGTTATTCCAAGAATAAAATCTGATTTATTAGACTTATTTGAAGGTGTTGCCAATCAAACGTTAGGAGAAAAAACGTTTGAAGTAGATGAAAGAACTGCAACTACTGTAATGTTGGTTTCTGGAGGTTACCCAGAAGCTTACGAAAAAGGGAAGGTAATGACAGGTTTTGATGCGATTGAAAACAGCATTCCTTTTCATGCAGGAACCAAACAAGACGGTGAGAATGTGGTTACTTCTGGAGGAAGAGTGTTGGCATTAACTTCTTTTGGAGATACTATTCAAGAAGCTTTAAGTCATTCTTTTGCCAATGCCGAAAAGATTAACTTCGAAAAGAAAAACTATAGAAAAGATATAGGGTTTGATTTAGTTTAGGAGAAAAAAACTAGTTTGAGTATTTAGCATTAATTGATTCTGTAGCTTTCTACGTATAAATAATTGCTTTATGAAAATAGTTGTTTTTTTACTGCTGTCAGTATTTACATTCATCACAAAAATAAGTGCACAGACTAATTTACCTCTAGTGGTTCCCCCATTTAGTGTAAACGTTAATGGAGTTCATGATAACAATTACTTGTTTTTTTCGGGAATAGATATGACTCTTCCTACATCTAATTGGCCATCCACGGTAATGATTTTAGATAAAGAAGGAGACCTTCTTTTTTACCTTCCATTTGCTAATGAAACAGAAGCCCCTTATACTAGAAAAGCAGTTGGTAATTTTCAAATACATGATGATGGTAGGATGTCATTTACAGATGCTTTATTTGGGCCTGGTAGTATTTATATAATGGACAGTACTTTTCAGATTACAGACACTGTAACCTGTTCTCCTCAATACGTACTTGATGGGCATGATTTTGTAATTACTCCTGACGGGCATTATCATCTTTTGGCTATGGAAGAGCGGATAATGGATGCAAGTGCATTAACAACGGAAAGCGGACAGACGGGAGACCCTAACTGTGTTGTAATTGGTCATATTATTCAAGAGTTTGATCAAAACAATGTGTTGGTAGGAGAATGGAAGTCTTTAGACCATTTTGCTCTTTCTGATATTTACCCTTACTATTTTACAGATTCACTTAGGGTAGATCATGCGCACGTTAATTCATTATTTGTTGACGATGATGGAAATTATGTAATATCTTCTAGGTCGTTAAATGAAATAACAAGAATTAATTACCAAACAGGACAAATAATGTGGAGGTTGGGTGGAAAAAATAATGAGTTTACTTTCTTAAACGACACCATTCAGTTTACAGCTCAGCATGATGCTCAATATTTTTCAAACGGACAAGTTGTATTGTTCGATAACGCTACTTTTACAACTCCACATGCTGTTGCAAGAATGCTGATTTATGATTTGGATGATGTTAACATGACAGTAAACCCTGTATTATCATACTACCATCCTTTAAATTTTTATAGCGGGTTTATGGGGAGCGGAAGAAGCTTAGGTAATGACAATTTCTTAATATCTTGGGGAGGTGGTTTTGATTATGCTTTAGGAAGCTCAATACAAGAATTTGATCTTGGACTGAATGAAGTAATGGAGGTTGATTTGGTTGATGGATTTGCTTCTTACAGAGCAATTAAATCAGACATTCCTTGGGAAATAAATAGACCAATAATTACATGTAATCAAAATACAATGGAATTATCTACACTAAATGCACACCCATCGTATTATTGGAGTACAGGAGACACAACAGCATCTATCACTATAACTAGCCCAGGTAAATACCAGGTTTGGATAACTGCTGGTGACGGATTTTTAAGCTCTGAAAGTTTTGAGGTTACAGATTTGAACTCACTTTGTACAGGAACATCAGCGTCAAACAACCCCTATTTTTCTAAACTTAGTGTTTACCCAATTCCTGCCCAAGATATACTTAATCTTCAATGGGAACAACCACTTACTGAGAATATAGCTGTTGAAATGGTTGATATGATGGGAAGAACAGTTTATCAAGCCGATGTGAATAGGAGTGAAATATTAAAAACAATAAATGTTAGTGCTATTACTTCAGGTGTTTATGTTCTTAAAGTAATAGATTTAGAAAGTCGTTCAATAATATCTAAACGTATAAGTATAGGTTTTTAATAAGATCTCTTACTTATGTTTATAACCCTAAAGAACAACTTCGTTATTCCTTCACACCATTTGTTTTTGTTAGTTTAATCCCTTCTAAGTTTTTTCTATATTTTCTACAGAACTACGAAAGCACCAAAACGAGAGAAAGCTATAAATTATAATGCTGCTGAATGGGAGTTAGAAACGGATTAGCTGTTACAGGTACTTTTTAGTTAGAACTTGTACTGGGTACCAAGAAGCAATCAAACCAATAATTATTACAATAATAGAGACATTTACAAAATCGAGAATATTGAGTTCTATAGGATAAAACTCTACTACACCACCGTTTAAGCGCAATAACCCAAACTGTATTTGCACCCAACAAATAAATGCACCAATTACCATTCCTGAAACTGCGCCTAATAAATTAATAAGCATTCCTTCGGCAAAGAAAATTTTACGAATAACACCATTGTTTGCCCCCATAGTTTTAAGGATCCAAACATCTTTTTGCTTGTCGATAATTAACATGGTTAGTGAACCAATGATGTTAAAAGAAGCAATTACTAAAATAAAAGCCAATATTAAAAAGGTAATCCATTTTTCGGTTTTATTGGTTTTAAACACCAATTCGTTTAATTCGTAGCGCGTTTGTACTTTGTATTTATTACCCACAATTTTTTGTAGTTCATTTTTTACACCAATCCAATCAGCATTTTTCTTTACGCCTATTTCTACTGAAGACAATCTATTTTTCTGTTGCAATAAACTTTGAACAAACTCTAAATTTCCTAGCACATATTTAGTGTCAAAATCAGGGTTTACCGAAAAAACACCAGAAGCATCGGCCGTTTTTCTATTAAATTCAGACCCTGGAGTAAAGCCCTTTTTAGTTCCTTTTTTAGGAACAATTAATCCTATTGGAAAAGAATAATCGGAAATATAAAGACCTAATTGGTTGGCTATTCCCCAACCTAAAATAACATTGTTTTTGTTTTCTGGGTTGTTATTAATCGAACCCTCAATCATTAAAGAATCGAGACCGCTCATTTGGTAAAAACTATTCTCTACACCTTTAATGGTGGCTACAGTTTGTTTGTCGTTGTACTTTACAAGGGTAACTTCTTCTAGTGCTGCATTATAAAACTCAACAGCATCTAAGGCTAAAATTTTGTCTTTCGGAAAGTCTGCGGAGTTAAATGTTTTGCCTTCTACAACAGTTATTTTTAAATCAGGATCAAAAGAAGCGTAAAGATCTTCAACCAATGTTTCTAATCCATTAAATGCAGACAAAACAATAATTAAAGCCATTGTTCCAACAGCAATACCTGTTACCGAAATCCAAGAAATTATATTAATAACATTGTGTGATTTCTTAGAAATCAAATAACGTTTGGCGATATAGAAAGGAAAGTTGATTGTTATTCTTTTAACAGTTTGTCAATTTCTTCGGCATAATCTAAAGAATCGTCAATGTAAAAAGCAACATCAGGAGTTATTCTTAGTTGCTTACCAATTCTTCGCCCAAGCTCTCCTCTAACCAAGCTTGAATGTTGGTTGATTAAATCAACACATTCTTTTGGTTCCATTTTACCAAAAACACTTAAGTAAACTCTTGCAAAACTGAAGTCTGGAGAAACCCTCACAACAGTTACTGTAACCATTGTATTGGGAAACCAATCACCATAATTTAATTGAAAAATTGTGCTAATTTCCTTTTGCAATAATCTTTCTACTTTTTGTTGACGTATTGAACTCATAGCGCAAAGGTATTAATATAATAATTGGTGTGGGTAAATGTCTAAATGAGTGCTTTTAATATGCTCATACATTACATCTTTCAACTCATCAGTATTTATTTTTTTAACTGCCGAAATGTAAACTGTAGGATGATCAACATTAGACATCCACATCTTTTTGAGTTCTTCTAAAGAATAATTTTCTCGTGTTTTAGGAAGTAAATCATCTTCATCTTTTTTAACATAAGTAAAGGCATCAACTTTATTAAAAACAACAATTGTGGGCTTATCCAAACCTCCAATGTCTTTTAAAGTTTCATTTACAACTGCCACATGGTCTTCAAAATTTGGGTGCGAAACATCAACCACATGCACTAAAACATCAGCATCTCTAACTTCATCTAAAGTTGATTTGAAAGATTCTACCAAGTGATGAGGTAGTTTTCTAATAAACCCAACAGTATCGGTTAATAAGAAGGGTAAGTTTTGAATGACTACTTTTCTAATGGTTGTATCAAGCGTAGCAAATAGTTTGTTTTCGGCAAATACTTCCGATTTGCTCAACATATTCATTATAGTAGATTTACCAACATTGGTATATCCTACTAAAGCAACTCTAACCATTTGCATACGTTGCTTTCGTTGTGTAGATTTTTGTTTGTCTATTTGCTTTAGTTTCTCTTTTAGTAGCGTAATTTTTTGAGTAATAATTCGCTTATCTGTTTCTATTTGGGTTTCTCCTGGACCACGCATTCCTGCACCACCACCTTTTTGTCTATCCAGGTGAGTCCATAATCGTGTTAAACGAGGCAACATATACTGGCATTGAGCTAGTTCTACTTGAGCTCGTGCATGAGCTGTTTGCGCTCTAGTAGCAAATATGTCTAAAATTAGATTACTTCTATCTAGAATTTTAACTTCTAAAATACGTTCAATGTTTCTTAGTTGAGAAGGTGTTAATTCATCATCAAAAATGACAATATCTACGCAATGTTCTTTGACATAAGCTTGAACATCTTCCATTTTTCCTTTTCCAATAAAGGTTTTAGGATGTGGCTTGTCTAATTTTTGAGTAAATCGTTTTAATGTTTCTACACCTGCAGTTTTAGCTAAAAATGCTAATTCGTCTAAGTACTCTTTAGTTGTACTATCTTTTTGCCCTCTAACAGAAACGCCTACTAAAACAGCAGTTTCGTGTTTTTGTTCAGAAGTTTTATGCCCTTTGTTTCCCAAATTATTTTAATCTTAAAACCAACCTCTACTTAAAGCAAGTGGTTTGATTATTCCAGCCCAAAGAATTAAAACAAATGCTATAATGTAAAAAATAGCTCCTTTTTTATGTTTCAATTCATCTGTAGCGGCTTTTTTTGATTTTACTCTTCCTAATGTAATTAATACAATAGCAATCAACATCATTAACCCATGTTCCATTGCCCAAAAACGAATAGTAGATTCCCCCATGTTAGACATTTGCTTAAACCATCCATTCATAAAATAAAGTCCTAGCCCCAATAAAAACTGAATGTGAGTGAAACTGATTAATAGTATTGCTACTAAATTGTCAGACTTGTTGTACTCTTTTTTGCCTAACCAACCACTTAATGATTTAATTATAGCAATAAGTAAAAAAACAGCTGCTAGCCATCTAAATAATGAATGTGTGTGTAATAATCCTGTTCCCATTTTGAAAGTTTTAAGTTCTGTTAGGCAAACTTAATTAGAAACTCGTTCTTATTTAAACTAATTTGAATTTATCTTACCATTCATCATTTTCTAACAATCGTTTTCAGTTTAAAATATTATTTTTGAGAACATCGATTTAAAATTATTTTCATGAGAAAAATATTTCTTTTCATATTTGTGTTGAGCTCATATCTATCAATGGCTCAAGAAACGTTTAATGTAAACGGAGCTCATAACACCAATCATAATTATTATGCGTTTAAAAATGCAACAATTCATGTTGATTATCAAACAACAATAGAGAAGGGAACATTACTAATCCAGGACGGAAAAGTGGTGGCTGCCGCTAAAAATGTAAGTCTTCCGGATAATGTTGTTGTATATGATTTAGATGGCAAGCATATTTATCCTTCGTTAATCGATGTATATTCGGATTATGGCCTTGCTTTACCTAAAGTAAATAAATCTGGAGGGCATGTTAATCATTCAAAACAAAAACAAAGAGGTGCTTTAGGTTGGAATGAAGCAATAAAAGCAGAAGTAGAATCAGGAAAACTGTTTAAAGTAAATCCTAAAAAAGCGGAAGAGTTAAGAAAGTTAGGATTCGGTGTTGTATTGACACATCAACAAGATGGAATAATGCGAGGAACTTCGGCTTTGGTAACTTTAGCTAACGATAAGGCAAATGCTGTAATGTTAAATAATAACATTGCGAATCATTTATCCTTTAACAAAGGAACTTCAACACAAGGCTATCCAGGTTCTTTAATGGGGATGATTGCCTTACTTAGACAAACATATTATGATGCTGATTGGCTCTCGAAAAATGAAAATGCTGATGAATTTAATATTTCGTTAGATGCTGTTACAAAAAACAAAGAGATGCTTCAAATATTTGAAGCGAACGATAAGTTGAGCATTTTAAGAGCAGATAAGGTTGGTGATGAGTTTGAGCTACAATATGTTTTTAAAGGAAGGGGAGATGAGTATCAAAGAATTGAAGAAATTAAAGCAACAGAAGGAAAATTAATTGTACCGTTAAATTTTCCTGAAGTTTATGATGTAACTGATGCTTACAGTGCTTTAAAAGTAAATTACTCTGATGTTAAAAATTGGGAATTAGCTCCATATAATTTAGGAATACTTGCAAAAAATGAAATTGATTTTTCTATTACCACCTCAGATTTAAAAGATAAAAAAGTGTTCTTTAAAAATTTAAGGAGAGCTATTAAATCAGGAATTTCTGAAGAAAACGCATTAAAGGCTTTAACGTATTCTCCAGCAAATTTGTTAAATGAATATGATAGAATAGGAAGTTTAGAAAAAGGAAAACTGGCTAATTTTATTGTTACATCAGAAAACTTATTTGCAGAGAAAACTATTATTTATGAGAACTGGATAAAGGGTAAAAAACATGTTATTGCTGATTACAATGTTTTAGATGTTAGAGGTAATTACGATGTTAATTTAGGAGCTAAAATTTATGAAGTAAAAGTAACTGGCGAACCTTCAAAATTAAAAGGAAGTATTAAAATTATAGGAACTAAAGATGGCAAAGCAGATACCTCTAAAGTTAAGGTAACTGTTGTTGCCAAAGGAAATACTATTTCGTTGAGTTTTAATCCAAATGATGACTTTCAGAAAGGGAATATTCGATTAAGCGGAACAGTATCTAGTAATACTGGTATTTGGGATGGAAATGGACAATTATCTAATGGAGATTGGATTAAATGGACAGCAATAAAAGCGAAATCAGACAAGAAAAAAGAGAAAAAGGATGAAGCTAAAGAAGAACAAGATTCTTTATTTATTCCTCGAATTCAATACCCAAACATGGCTTACGGATTTGATTCATTACCAAAGGCCGAAACAATTTTAATAAAAGGAGCAACCGTTTGGACAAACGAAGTAGAAGGAATATTGAAAAATACAGATGTTTTACTTAAAAATGGGATAATAGAAGCGATTGGGAATAATTTAGAGATCCCAGAAGCGATTGTTGTAGATGGAACAGGTAAGCATTTAACAACTGGAATTATTGATGAACACTCTCACATCGCGATTAGTCGTGGAGTAAATGAATGTACACAATCTGTTACTGCTGAGGTGAGTATTGCAGATGTTGTTAATTCAGATGACATTAACATTTATCGTCAATTGGCAGGAGGTGTTACCACGTCCCAATTATTACACGGATCTTGTAATCCAGTTGGAGGGCAATCGGCAATAATTAAGCTAAAGTGGGGAAGCAGCCCAGACTCTATGCAAATAAAAAATACTCCAGGGTTTATAAAGTTTGCTTTAGGAGAAAATGTTAAACGTGCAGGAGGAAGAAGCAGGTTCCCACAAACAAGAATGGGTGTTGAACAAGTGTATTATGATGCTTTTATAAGAGCTAGAGAGTACAAGAATGCTTGGGATAATTTTGCTGCTACTCCTAAAAAGAAAAAAGCTACAGCGGTTGCTCCAAGAAGAGATTTAGAGTTAGAAACGTTGAATGAAATTATGAATAGCGAACGTTTTATTTCTTGTCACTCATACCAGCAAGGAGAGATTAACATGTTAATGCACGTTGCAGATTCTATGGGGTTTATGGTAAATACTTTTACCCATATTTTAGAAGGGTATAAAGTGGCTGATAAGATGAAGGAACATGGTGTTGGTGGATCTACTTTTTCTGATTGGTGGGCTTATAAATTTGAGGTGAATGATGCTATTCCTTACAATGGAGCAATAATGCACAACCAAGGAATTACAGTAGCTTTTAATTCTGATGATGCAGAAATGGGAAGAAGACTAAACCAAGAAGCTGCTAAAGCGGTAAAATATGGTGGAGTTAGTGAAGAGGAAGCTTGGAAATTTGTTACACTTAACCCTGCAAAATTATTGCATTTAGACAATAAATTAGGGAGTATTAAAATTGGAAAAGATGCTGATGTAGTGTTGTGGTCGGATAACCCGCTTTCTATTTATGCTAAGGTTGAAAAAACGATAATTGATGGGGCAGTTTATTTTGATATTGAAAAAGATGCTGAAAACCAAAAAGCAAACCAAGAGGAAAAAGCTCGAATAATAGAAAAAATGATTGTTGCTAAAAATGGAGGAGCAAAAACACAAAAGGCAATGAGTAAAAAACCAAAGCATTATCACTGTGATACTGTTGGAGAATAATTTTTGGCAATTAGAAAAAGAAAAAAGATGAAAAACATACTCGTATTATTATTTATAGGAACCTTTTTGAGTTCAACGGCCCAAATTGAAACTCCAGGACCAAAACAAGCAAGTAAAATTTTATTGCTAAATGGAATTGCTCATTTAGGAACAGGTGAAATCATTAAAAATTCGGCCATTGCTTTTGAAAACGGAAAATTAACTGAGGTGGCAAATGCTGCTGCTATTAAAATAGATTTTAAGCAGTTTGATACAGTTATTAAACTAAATGAATCGCAGCACATTTATCCAGGGTTTATTACGCCAAACTCAACTTTAGGGTTAACAGAAATTGATGCGGTTAGAATGACGCATGATTATGCTGAATATGGAATTTTTAAACCACATGTCAGATCAATTATTGCCTACAATACCGAATCTAAAATAACAACAACTGTTCGTTCTAATGGTGTTTTATTGGGGCAAATTACTCCGCGTTCTGGAACCATATCAGGAACCTCTTCAATCGTTCATTTTGATGCTTGGAATTGGGAAGATGCTATTATTAAAAAAGATGATGGAGTACATTTAAATTGGGAAGGGATGTACAACAGGTGGACAGGTAAAACCAATAAAAATTACGACAAATCAATAGCTAATTTAAACACCTTCTTTAACAACGCACTAGCATATTCTAAAAAGAAAGTACATGAAGAAAAGAACTTACGTTTTGAGGCAATGAGAGGAGTTTTTAATGGAGAAAAAACACTTTATATCCATGCAAATTTTATTAAAGAAATAACAGAAGCGATTAATTTTTCTAAGAAGCACGAAGTTACAAAACTCGTTATTGTTGGAGGTTATGATGCTTGGATGGCAACCGATATGTTAAATGAAAACAAGGTGTCGGTTATTTTAAAGCGAGTACATAGTTTACCTACACACCAAGAAGAAGATGTTTATTTACCTTACAAAATGCCAAAAAAGCTGTTTGATGCAGGAGTTTTGTTTTGCTTAGAAAATGCAGGAGATATGGCAGCTATGCAAACACGAAACTTGCCTTTTTATGCGGGAACCGCTGCTGCTTATGGCATGGAAAAAGAAGAGGCCTTAAAACTAATTACCTTAAATACGGCTAAAATTTTAGGTATAGATAATTTAGTGGGCAGTTTAGAAATTGGAAAGGATGCAACACTATTTATTTCTGAAGGAGATGCCTTAGACATGCGAACAAACAACATTAAAACAGCTTTTATACAAGGACGTTTAATTGATATAGATAACCACCAAAAGAAATTGTTTAGAAAGTATAGTGAGAAGTATGAAGAATAATTGACATCTCCGATTAAACCTCTTCAAGTATTGACCTTCCTTTGGATTTATCTCCAGAGGTCCATTGCCATTCTTCTAGTAAACGAATTTTCCCATTATCTAGAAGCTCTGGTTTAGAACTACAAATACCATTCATTAATGCTCCTTGGGTGTTAATTTGATGATAACTCATTTGTATGTTTCCTCTCGAGTCTACTTTTCCTAATAAATGCCCATGCGTAATTTCCTCGCTGCTGTAAGAGCAAGATATAATATTATCTATTT
>JAQXDJ010000064.1 GCA_029251425.1 Vicingaceae bacterium | reverse complement strand
AGAAAAAACATTAACCTAGGAATGGCAACTGCACTTCCTTCTGGAAATTTAATTGTTCCTGTAATTAAAAATGCAGATCAATTAAACTTAACTGGAATGACCAAAGCTGTTAACGATTTGGCTAATAGAGCAAGAAATAATGCGCTTACTCCTGATGATATTTCTGGAGGAACTTACACAGTAACAAATGTTGGGTCATTCGGAAACGTAATGGGAACTCCAATTATTAATCAACCTCAAGTTGCTATTATGGCTGTTGGAGCAATCCAAAAGAAACCTGCGGTAATTGAAACTCCAAATGGAGATGCAATTGCAATTCGCCATAAAATGTTCTTGTCGCACGCTTATGATCATAGAGTTGTTGATGGAGCACTAGGAGGTATGTTTGTAAGAAGAGTTGCTGATTATTTAGAACAATTCGACATAAACAGAGAACTATAGAAACACATAAGTGTTTTTAAACTAATTTTTTAACCATGAAAAAGTTAAGTTTATTCATCATTTTAAGCATTGTTGTGCTTTTTGCACAAGCTCAAGATGATACTTTTAAGCAAAATTTTAAGGAAGCGAATACGCTAATTGAAGAAAATCAATATAAAGTTGCACTTCCAATCTGGTTAAAACTGCAAAAAGCATCACCTGCAAATGCCAATTTAAATTACAAAGTTGGCATTTGCTATATGAGCTCTGCTAATGATAAATTAAAATCATTAGAATATTTTAAAAGAGCTATTTCAAATACCACTAAAAATTATGATCCGTTTTCTCCTTCAGAAAAGAAAGCTCCTTTAGATGCATATTTATACCTAGCTAAAATTCATCATGTTAATTACGACTTAGAAGAAGCTAGTAATTATTACAAAACCTTTAAGAAAATAGCAACTAAAAAACATTTCTTATACGCAACAGCTGATTTAGGTTTAAAACAATCTGAGAATGCAAAAGTTGCTGTTGCCAATCCTGTAAAAGCAACTATTAAAAATATGGGAGCAACAATCAATTCTGCTTACAGTGATTATAGTCCTGTTATTGCAGTAGATGAATCATCTATTTATTTTACATCTAGAAGAGTTCGTAAGGATAGTTCAAATCTTTATTATATTGATTTTATTGACGGAAATCATTTTGAAGATATTTATGTTTCACAGAAATATGATAGCACATGGTCTGAACCAGAATTACTAAATATCAATACTGATGGACACGAAGCAGTTATTAACATTTCCACTGATGGACAAACACTTTTCCTTTTTAGAGACGATAGTGGGGATGGCAATATTTATTCTAGTACTAAAAGAGGTGAAGTCTGGTCAGAGCCTACAAAAATTGGTTCAGATGTAAATATGGGATCCAGAGAAATACATGCTCACATAACTCCAAATGGTAATGCTCTATACTTTGTTAGTGATAGAGATGGCGGACTAGGAGGGAATGATATCTATGTATGTAAAAGGCTACCTAATGGAGAATGGGCTAAAGCCCAAAATGTTGGAAAAAATATTAATACTCCTTATGATGAAGACGGTGTTTTCATTCACCCTGATGGGAAAACAATGTATTTTAGTTCTAACGGACCTAATAGCATTGGTGATTTTGATATTTTTTACTCAACTATAGATGAAGCAGGAAATTGGAGCATACCAGTTAACATGGGTTACCCAGTAAACTCTACTGATGACGATGTGTTTTTTGTAACTTCTGCAGATGGTAAAAGAGGTTATTTCTCTTCATTTAAAGAAGAAGGCTATGGAGAGAAAGATATCTACCAAATTGAATTAGAGGATGCTGATGAAAAACCATTAACACTTTTAAAAGGTTATATGGCTGTTCGCGGAATGAAAGAATTACCTGATGATGCTGAAGTTGTTGTAACTACTATAGGCTCTGATGAAGCTCCAAAAATTTACAAACCTAGAAAAAGAGACGGTAAATTTTACGCAATTTTAGATCCAGGAAAAAACTATCACATTGTTTACTCGGCTTTAAAATATAGTAAAGAGGAAGATTTATTCATTTCTGAATCTTCAAGTTACCAAGAAATTAACCGATCGGTTAATTTAGATGATGTAATTTTTGGAGATTCTACAACAGCAAAAGAACCTATTTTCCCAACATCTCCCGTTATAGAAACAGACACTACAACACCAATAATAAAAAACCCTACTGAAAAAGAACCAATTAAAGAAGATGATTTTATTGCAGAAGAATATTCATACACTCAACATTTTGGATACAATAAAAACAAAATAGATAGAAGAAACGCTGAATACATAAAAATGATTGAAGGTGCTTTAAAAAATGTTAAAAATACCAGAAGATTACTTATTGCTATAAAATCTAGTGCATCTAAAGTCCCAAGTAAATCCTTTAGAACAAATGATGCTTTAGCTTATAAAAGAGCAATTGATGCTCAACGACATATTAAAAATGAATTAAT
>JAQXDJ010000296.1 GCA_029251425.1 Vicingaceae bacterium | reverse complement strand
TGAAGATCAAGATGTTTCAAGCTTTAAGATTGCTATAATAGGAGTTGGAGAAGAACGAAACTCTAATAATGAAGGCTGCGCTTCAGCACCAAATCATGTAAGAAAATATCTATACCGTTTAATTGGGTTTAATAATGACACAAAAATTATTGACTTAGGAAATCTAAAAGTTGGAGCAACCATTGAAGACACATACTTCGCACTAAGTTCTATCTTAGAAAATTTAATCAAACAAAATGTACTCCCAATTATTATTGGAGGAAGTCAAGATTTAACTTATGCCAATTTTTTAGCTTATAAAAATTTGGAACAAACTGTAAATCTAGTCTCAGTAGATTCTAATTTCGATTTAGGCGAAGCAGATGAAGCGTTAACTTCTAAGAACTTTTTAACAAAAATTATTCTACAACAACCTAACTACTTATTCAATTATAGCAATATTGGATACCAAAGTCATTTTGCAGATAAAGAACACATAGACCTTATTTCTAAATTATATTTTGATGCATATCGATTAGGTCACGTTCAAAAAGACATTGAAGATGTTGAACCAATTGTAAGAAATGCAGATATTTTAAGTTTTGACATTTCAGCAATTAGACAAACTGAAGCTCCCGCAAATAAAAATGGATCTCCAAATGGGTTTTATAGTGAGCAAGCTTGCCAAATAAATAGATATGCAGGTATGAGCGACAAACTCACATCTATTGGTTTCTATGAAATTAACCCCGAACTGGATATAAATGGGCAAACCGCGCACAGTGTAGCTCAGATGATTTGGTATTTTATTGACGGCTTCAACCACAGGAAAAAAGATTTCCCTGTTGGCAGTAGAAAGACCTATTTAAAGTATATGGTTAATATGCAAGAAGGTGAAAACGAAGTAACCTTTTACAAAAGTGACAAAAGCGAAAGGTGGTGGATGGATGTCCCTTACCCATCACACAATAAAATAAAATTTGACCGCCACGTTCTCGTTCCGTGTTCTTACAAAGATTATAAAACAGCTTGCGACAATGAAGTTCCAAACAGATGGTGGCAAACTTTTCAGAAATTATCATAACTTTTTTGAGTTATTAACATCTTATTAACAAGAAAAAGTTAAGAAAGTTTTTGGATAAAAAATAAATTTAATTATCTTAGCCGACTAATGAATGCTGAAAAGCAATTAATTTTAATATAAAAACCAATAACTGTATGAAGAAACTAATACTTTCTACTGCTTTTTTGTTTGTCGGATTTTGCGCATTTTCTCAACAAGATGTTCAATTTACGCAAAACATGTTTAACAAGCTTAGTATCAACCCAGGTTCTGCTGGTCATAATGGTGGTTTTTGTGCTACATTATTAACGAGAACTCAATGGATTGGATTTGATGGGAGACCGCAAACACACCAATTTAGTGGAGATGCTAGATTTGGAAGACATGGAGTAGGATTAACTGTTTTTCAAGATCAATTAGGTATTGAAAAATCTTTAGTTGCTAAATTAGCTTATGCTTATCATTTACAATTAGGTCCAGGTGAACTAGGGATTGGGTTAGATGTTGGGTTCGTAAATAAATCTTTTGGAGACAACTTTGTTGCCGTAGATGATTTTACTCAAGATCCATCTATACCAAATGCAAGTACTTCCGCAGGATCAATTGATGCAAGTTTTGGTTTGTTTTATGAAATAAAAGAAACAATGTATGTGGGTATTTCTGCCTTACATCTTCCTGCCTCTACTTTTGAAGATGCTGCTGCAGGTGGAGCTGGAGATGTTGGAGCTTTAAATTTTGAGCAGGCTCGTCACTATTATATTATGGCTGGTTATGATTGGAAAATCGATGGTACTGATAAGTGGATATTAAAACCATCTATCCTAGTTAAATCTGATGCTGCTTCTACTCAATTAGATGTTAATGCACTTATCGAATACAATAAATTAGTTTGGGGTGGCGTTACATACAGGTTACAAGATGCTGTTGCAGCACTAGCAGGAGTTAATGTGCCACAGTTGCCAGGATTAAAAATTGGTGTAGCTTATGATTATACTACGTCTGCTTTAGGGGCTCACAATAGTGGAAGTTTAGAGTTTATGGTAAGATATTGTAAAAATATTAGCAAAGCACCTAAAAGAGAAGTATATCATTCAGTAAGATTTTTATAAAAGAGAAAAAAGAAAAGTTTAGCCTAAGGAACTAAACGTTTTCTTCAAAATAATTTTGAAGGAGAATAAAAGAAGGAGGTAATTATGAAACGATTATTAATATTGTTAGCAGTAGTTGTACTTTACTCTTGTAGTAAAGGAAACGGAGAGTTAATTGGTGTACAGGGTAGAGATGCCTGGTATCAACCAGATCCATTTGGAATGCTCTTTATTCCAATGGGAAGTTATAATATGGGGCCATCTGATCAAGATGTTCCTTATGCACTTACAGCGCAATCTAAAACAGTTTCTGTTCAAGCATTTTATATGGATCAAACAGAAATTACCAATAATGAATATAGACAATTTGTTTATCATGTAAGAGATTCCATTGCTCGAAGAATAATGGGTGAAGAAGTAGATGAAGAAATGTATTTAAATACTGTTAATGAGTATGATGAAGAAATAGACCCTCCTACTATTAACTGGTATGCAAAATTAAAATGGAATGAACCAGATGCAAGAGAAGCATTAGAACCAATGTACTTGTCTCCTGGAGAAAGATTTATGAGAAAGAGAGAAATTGATGCTCGTAAATTAAACTATACTTATTACTGGTTAGATTTTAAAAGAGCTGCACGAAGAGAAAGTAGAGATGCTTTAAATGCAGATGAAGGTGAAAGACATAAGTTTAACACTGATAGATCTTCATTTATAATGAAGGATATTGTAAACATTTATCCAGATACTTTAGCTTGGATACATGATTTTACGTATTCATTTAACGAGCCAATGACACAAAATTATTTTTGGCATCCAGCTTATGATGACTACCCTGTTGTTGGTGTTTCTTGGAAACAAGCTACTGCTTTTTGTGTTTGGAGAACACAGCTTTTCAACAACTTCTTAGTAGAAGGTGGAGGAATTATTGTAAATGATTTTAGATTACCTACAGAATCAGAATGGGAATGGGCAGCAAGAGGTGGTTTAGATTTAAGTCCTTACCCTTGGGGTGGACCTTATATTAGAAACAGTAGAGGATGTTTCTTAGGAAACTTTAAACCAATGAGAGGTAATTATGTTGATGATGGAGGTTTCCATACAGTAAAAGTTAATTCTTACAACCCAAATGATTTTGGATTATTTTGTATGGCTGGAAACGTTGCTGAATGGACAAGTAATGCATTTGATGAATCTGCTTATAACTTTGCTCATGATTTAAACCCTGATTATTTATATGATGCTAAAGATGATGATCCTGAAGTATTAAAAAGAAAAGTAATTAGAGGTGGTTCATGGAAAGATATCGGATACTACTTACAAACAAGCACAAGAACTTATGAATATCAAGATACTGCTAAATGCTATATAGGATTTAGATGTGTACAAACTTATTTAGGAAGATCTAAAGAAGACAATCTATAAAAAGAGAATTAATTAAAA
>JAQXDJ010000289.1 GCA_029251425.1 Vicingaceae bacterium | reverse complement strand
AAGATTTGAAAAAACAAATCTGTATTCATTTACTTGATAAGACTCACCTATAAAATTAAAATCGACATATACGGAATCCTCTAAATCATTTATGTCTTGATATTGAATGAATTTCTTTTTCCCTAAATACTTTCTTTTTAAAAAATATTGGAAATATTTATTATCTCTTTTATCTCTCATATTCATTATCAATAAAGTATTGTCTGTGACTCCAAATTCTTTAGGTATTAATCTGTCTTCTTTTGATATGTTTGATGCATGAAAAGTGACGCAACTTGTAAACAAAAATGTTATTAAAATAGTTATTAATAGTTTCATATAGTTCATTCAACAAATTTAATATAAAAGTCAAACTTAAATAGACTACTTCTTAGCAAGAGTAAATGATGTCAGGAACGAGATTCCCTGTCTGTCTATGTCAACCGGCTGGGAACCAGGCATTATAAAATGTTGCTAATTTTTATTGAACAAAAAAAGTCCTAACTTTCGTTAAGACTTTTTAGTGAGGTCACGGACGGATTCGAACCGCCGTACAAAGTGTTGCAGACTTCTGCCTAGCCACTCGGCCACGTGACCGTTTACCCAATTGGGTGGGCAAATATACTAAATTTTTATTTCTAAGTGTTGATTCATGGGTGATTTTAATTAAAAAACCTTTAATTAACGCAAATTACTTATTTAAACATAGCTAAAAGTAAAGGTAGGCCTAGCCAACCTACTCTTCAATAATAATCGCTACTTCTTTAACAAATCCTTGAATTGGCGGATTCAATTTTCTAACTTTTACTCTAGCGGTTATCAATGTTTTAAATTCAGCTTTAAATTTATTTACAATACGTTGTCCAACATGTTCAATTAACTTTGAACGAATAGCCATTTCTTCTTCAACTATTTCTTTTACACGAACATAATCAATAGTATCAATTAATTCATCTGTGGCAGCCGCCTTGCTAAAATCAGTTTTTAAACTTACATCAACAATATACTTTCCACCTAAAACAGCTTCTTCTCCCATACAACCGTGGTACGAAAAACATTGTATTCCTTCTACTTCTACAATATGCGCCATAACTACTGTGCTTTTAGAGCGTTAATTTTAGCAATTCCATCTTTCATTCTTGGAATAACATAATCCTTTCCTAATGTAGAACAGATTTCAAACATAGATGGCCCCATTCCTTTTCCGGTAACTAATAATCTAAATCCTGGTCCTATTTTACCAAAACCATATTCATTATCATTTAAGTAACCACTAAAGGCTGTTTCTATATTTTCAGTTGTAAAATCTTCAACAGCTTCTAAAATGGTTGTTAGCTCGGCCATTAATTCAGGCGTATCTTCTTTCCATTTTTTACGAACTGTTTTATCATCATATGATTTTGGATCAGCAAAAAAGTAATCGCCGTCAGTTAAAATATCTTGAATAAATGTTGCACGTTCTTTCATTAATCCTGCCACGTCAGAAACATATTCTTTGCAGGCATCCAATTTTCTTTCTTTAATGATAGGCATTAATAAATCAGCCAATTCATCATTAGATTTTGAACGTAAATATTGTTGGTTAAACCATTTTGTTTTGTCTGGATCAAATCTAGCACCAGATTTTCCTACACGCTCTAATGAAAATTCGTTTACCAATTCTTCTAAAGAAAATAGTTCTCTATTATCACCTGGATTCCAACCTAAAAGTGCTAACATATTTATAAAGGCATCAGCAAAATAACCATCCTCTTTATATCCACTATATTTTTCACCTTCTTGACTTAACCAGTCAATTGGAAATACAGGGAAACCTAATTTATCGCCGTCACGTTTACTTAATTTTCCTTTTCCATCAGGTCTTAAAATCAATGGTAAGTGAGCAAATTTTGGTCTGTCCCATCCAAAAGCATCATATAATAAAACGTGAAGTGGTGCAGATGGTAACCATTCTTCTCCTTAGAAGAATT
>JAQXDJ010000247.1 GCA_029251425.1 Vicingaceae bacterium | reverse complement strand
ATTTACACCTTCTGATTTGATTAATGCGAAAACATTATCATCAGTAATTAACTCTTTCTTCGGAACTAACCAATTATCTCAATTTATGGATCAAACAAATCCATTATCTGAGATTACTCATAAGAGAAGAATGTCTGCCTTAGGGCCAGGAGGTCTATCGAGAGAAAGAGCCGGGTTTGAGGTAAGAGATGTTCACTATACACACTACGGAAGACTTTGTCCAATTGAAACTCCTGAGGGACCGAATATTGGGTTAATTTCTTCATTATGTGTATTTGCAAAAGTTAATAAATTAGGATTTATTGAGACTCCTTACCGTCACGTTGAAGATGGAAAAGTAAACTTGAAAAAAGAGGTAATTTATTTAAGTGCTGAAGAAGAAAATGGTCAAATCATTGCTCAAGCAAATGCTCAGGTTGATGATAAAGGAAATTTCTTAACGCCAACAGTTAAATCTAGATTAGAGGGTGAATTTCCAGTAAGTGAGCCTAAAGAATTAGCTTTAATGGATGTTGCACCTAACCAGATTGCTTCTATTGCAGCTTCGTTAATTCCTTTCTTAGAGAATGATGATGCGAATAGAGCCTTGATGGGATCTAATATGATGCGTCAAGCAGTACCATTATTAAATGCTGAGTCTCCAATTGTTGGAACAGGATTAGAAGCACGTGTTGCTCAAGATTCTAGAGTATTAATTAATGCTGAAGCTGACGGTGTTGTTGCTTATGTTGATTCTAATAAAATTACAATTAAGTACAACAGAACTAAAGAAGAACAATTAGTAAGCTTTAACGAAGATGCTAAATCTTACAACTTAGCTAACTTCAAGAAAACTAACCAGAACACTTGTTTAAACTTATCTCCTATTGTGGTTAAAGGTCAAAAAGTTTCTAAAGGAGAAGTTTTATGTGAAGGTTATGCAACTCAAAAAGGTGAATTAGCATTAGGTAGAAACCTTAAGGTAGCATTTATGCCTTGGAAAGGTTACAACTTTGAGGATGCAATTGTAATTTCTGAGAAAGTTGTTAAAGATGATATCTTTACTTCAGTTCATATCGAAGAGTTCTCTACAGAAGTAAGAGATACTAAACGTGGATTAGAAGAGTTAACTGCAGATATTCCAAACGTAAGTGAGGAAGCTACTAAAGATTTAGATGAAAACGGAATCATTAGAGTTGGTGCTGTAGTTTCTGAAGGTGATATTTTAATTGGAAAAATTACTCCTAAAGGAGAAACTGATCCAACACCAGAAGAAAAATTATTAAGAGCAATTTTCGGTGATAAAGCTGGAGATGTTAAAGATGCTTCATTAAAAGTTAGACCATCTGTAAAAGGTGTAGTTGTAGATAAAAAATTATTCCAAAGAGCTGTAAAAGATAAAAAAGTTAGAGCTGAAGAGAAAAAATTAATCGCTAAACTTGATGAGGATTACGCTAAAGAATTAGCTGGTCTTAAAAAGATTTTAATTGATAAATTATTTAAAGTTGTTAACGGAAAAACTTGTCAAGGAGTAGTAAACTACTATAACGAAGACATTATTCCTAAAGGAACTAAATTTACAGTTAAGGTTTTAGAAAAAATTAGTGACTTTATCTTTATTGATTCTAAAAACTGGACTACTTCAGATGAATT